>JAFKFE010000253.1 GCA_017308345.1 Alphaproteobacteria bacterium
ATAGAGCTCCTTGTTCATCTTCTGCAGGAAGCTGACGGCCTGCAGGTTCTCGCGCCCGCCCTTCTCGTTGGGAATCCACTCGCCGGCCTTGCGCGAATAGTCGAGGTAGAGCATCGAGGCGACCGCATCGACGCGCAAGCCATCGACATGGTACTTCTCGGCCCAGAACAGCGCGTTGTTGACGAGGAACGACACCACCTCGCGGCGGCCGAAATTGTAGATGGCGGTGTTCCAGTCCGGGTGGAAACCCTGGCGCGGATCGGCATGCTCGTAGAGCGCGGTGCCGTCGAACTTCACCAGCCCATGCTCGTCGACCGGGAAATGCGCGGGCACCCAGTCGAGGATGACGCCGATGCCGGCGCGATGCGCGCCGTCGACGAAGCGGGCAAAGCCGTCGGGATCGCCGAAGCGGGCCGTCGGCGCGTAGAGGCCGGTGGTCTGGTAGCCCCAGGACGGATCGTAGGGGTGCTCCGAGATCGGCAGGAACTCGATATGGGTGAAGCCGGTGTCGACCACGTAAGGGATCAGCCGCGCGGCAAGCTCGTCCCAGGTGAGGAACGTGCCGTCGTCACGGCGCTGCCAGGAGCCGGCATGGACCTCGTAGATCGAGATCGCCTCGCGCCGGGGGTCGGCCTTCTGCCAGAAGCCGCGATGCGCCTCGTCACCCCATCGATGCGCCATCGGCGGCGCCGTCACCGAGGCGGTCGCGGGCCGCAGTTCCGACTCGAAGGCGAACGGGTCGGCCTTGAGCGGCAGGCGCACGCCGTCCGGCCCGATGATCTCGAACTTGTAGGGCTGACCGGCGCCGATATCGGGGATGAACAACTCCCAGATGCCGGTGTCCTTGCGGTCGCGCATGGTGTGGCGGCGGCCGTCCCAGTCGTTGAAGGCGCCGACCACCGAGACGCGCCTGGCATTGGGCGCCCAGACGGCGAAATGCACGCCGGTGGCGCCCTCATGGTCGATGATGTGGGCGCCGAGCTTGTCGAAGAGCCTCAGATGCGAGCCCTCGGCCATGTAATAGTCGTCCATCGGGCCGAGCACCGGGCCGAAGGAATAAGGATCGGTCAGCCACCAGTCGCCGCCGGCATTCCTGGCGTGATAGCGCAATGGCTGGCGCTTGCGGATCGCGACCCTGCCCTCGAAGAAGCCGGCATCGTCGCGGCGCGACAACTCGCCGACGTCCTTGCCGGTCAGCGTGTAGGCGGTGACGAATTCGGCGTGCGGCACGAAGCAACGGGCGACGAAACCCTTGCCTGCCTCCTGCACACCCAGGACCGCGAAAGGATCGCCATGCGTTCCCGCGACAATCGCCGCGACATCGCCGGCTGGCGCCAGTCCGTCCGGCCCGCTTGTCGCAGCGGTCACGCGCGGCTTCCTCATCAGGTGGTGTTCCCTCCCCGGGAGCTATTTTGTTTTGTGTATGTCGTTACCCCAAAACCGCTACGCGCTTTTGGGCGACATGCACGAGACCACATTGTTCGCGATCTCATGCAATCATATCAGACGGGTACGTTCCAGATTTCTTTCGCGTATTGACGGATGGTGCGATCCGACGAGAACCAGCCGACGCGGGCGACGTTGCGGATGGCGCGCGCGTACCAGTCGGGACTGTTGCGCCAGACGGCGTCGACCTCGCGCTGGCAGGCGGCGTAGGAATCGAAATCCGCCGCCACCATGAACCAGTCGCTCTGGTAAAGGCCGTTCATCAGGTCGCGATAGCGGTTGGGATCGTCCGGCGAGAAAACGCCGGAGGAAATCGCCGACACAGCCTGCGAAAGCTCGGGCGACGCCTCTATGACACTACGCGGGTCGTAGCCATTGTTGCGGCGATCCGCGACCTCGGCGGTGGTGAGGCCGAAGATGAAGATGTTGTCGTCGCCGACATGCTCCTTGATCTCGACATTGGCGCCGTCGAGCGTGCCTATGGTCAGCGCGCCGTTCAGCGCGAACTTCATGTTGCCGGTGCCCGAGGCTTCCATGCCGGCCGTCGATATCTGCTCCGAAAGATCAGCCGCCGGCATCATCACCTCTGCCAGGCTCACATTGTAGTTCGGCACGAAGACGACCTTCAGCAGGCCTCGAACCGCCGGGTCGCGGTTGATGACCTTGGCGACGTCGTTGGCCAGTTTGATGATCAGCTTGGCGTTGTGGTAGCTCGGCGCCGCCTTGCCGCCGAAGAATTTCACGCGCGGCATCCAGTCCCGCTCGGGATGCGAGCGGATCTGGTCGTACAGGGCGATCGCCTCAAGGATGTTGAGCAACTGGCGCTTGTATTCGTGGATGCGTTTGATCTGGATGTCGAACAGCGCCGAGGGATCGAGCTTGATGCCGAGCCGGTGGACGATGAGATTGGCGAGCCGCGCCTTGTTCTCCCGTTTGACAGCGGCGAATTTCTCGCGGAAAGCGGCGTCGTCGGCCAGGGGATCGAGCCCCCTGATGGCTTCGATATCATCCATGAAGCGGTCGCCGATCGCCTCGCGGGCAAGCGCGGTGAGGCCTGGATTGCACTGGATGAGCCAGCGCCTCGGGGTGATGCCGTTGGTCTTGTTGTTGATGCGGTCGGGGTAGAGCTTGTGGAGGTCGGCAAACACCGTCTCCTTCATCAGATCCGTATGCAGGGCCGAGACGCCGTTGATCGAATGCGATCCGACAAAGGCGAGGTTGCCCATGCGCACGCGGCGGTCGCCATTTTCCTGGATCAGCGAGATACGGGCGATCTGGTCGCCGGAGAATTTCCCGGTGGCCCGCGCCTCCAGGAGAACCTGGGCGTTGATGGCGTAGACGATCTGCATGTGACGCGGCAACAGCCTCTCGAACAGCGGCACGGGCCAGCTTTCCAACGCTTCGGGAAGCAGCGTGTGGTTGGTATAGGCGAAGGTGCGCTTGGTGATGTCCCAGGCCAGGTCGAAGTCCATGCCGTGGACATCCATCAAGAGCCGCATGAGCTCCGCCACGGCGATCGCCGGATGGGTATCGTTGAGATGGATCGCGGCTTTGTCGGGCAGCGACCGCAGGTCGCCATATTGGCTCAGATGGCGCTGGACGATGTCCTGCAATGAAGCGGTCGAGAAGAAATACTCCTGCCGGAGCCTAAGCTCCTGCCCGGCCACGTGGGAGTCGGCCGGATAAAGGACACGCGACAGCGCGTCGGCCTTATTGCTTTCGGCCAACGCTCCGATGTGGTCGCCGGCATTGAACTTGTCGAGCAGGATCGGGTCGATCGGCATGCCGGACCAGAGCCTGAGCGTGTTGACGCGGTTGGCGCGCCAGCCGGCCACCGGCGTGTCGTAGGCGACCGCGAGCACATGCTCGGTCGGCTTCCAGACATGCCTTTCAAGCCTTCCATCCTTGGAGGTGATCGATTCCACCGAGCCGCCGAACCCAACCTCGAAGGAGCGCTCGCGCCGCTCGAACTCCCACGGGTTGCCGTGGTCGAGCCAGGTCTCCGGCAGCTCGACCTGCCAGCCGTCATGGATTTCCTGCCGGAACATGCCGTTGACGTAGCGGATGCCGTAACCGTGGGCCGGGATGTCGACCGTCGCCATGCTCTCCATGAAACAGGCGGCGAGACGGCCGAGACCGCCATTGCCGAGGGCCGCGTCCGGTTCGAGACCCGCGATCAGGTCGAGGTCGACACCGAGCGACGACAGCGCCGCGCGCATGTTCTCCATCAGGCCGAGATTGGAGAAGGCGTCGCGCATCAGGCGCCCGATCAGGAATTCGAGGGAAAGATAGTAGACCCGCTTCTCCTGCTGGGCATAGGCCTCCTTGGTCGCCTGCATCCAGTGATCGACGATGCGGTCGCGCACCACCTTAATCGAGGCCGTCAGCCAGTCATAGGGCGTGGCGACGGTGGTGTCCTTGCCGACCCGGTATTTGAGCGAGAGCAAAACCTCTTCGGCAAGCGTCTTGGGGTCTGGGATGTCGAGAACAGGGGCTTCCGATGTCATCGCGCGTGTCATGCTGCCTCTCATGATATTGCTCCGATCATACCGGCTTTCACCGTTCCTCCCAGCCTATCTTAGTGCATTGCAACATACATTCAATCGATTTAGGCACATTACCGCCCTCAAGGCTGCGGCAATGTGCCCGTAGAATCCCGCTTCACGCAGCCAGCGCGTCCTCCGGCGGCTTCTTGGCGCCGGTCATGAGGGCCACCGCATCCGACATGGAAATCTGCTTCGGATCGACGACACACAGGCGCCGTCCAAGCCGATGGATATGGATGCGGTCCGCCACCTCGAAGACATGCGGCATGTTGTGCGAGATGAGCACGATCGGCAGGCCGCGCTTCTTGACGTCGAGGATCAGCTCCAGCACGCGGCGGCTTTCCTTGACGCCAAGGGCGGCCGTCGGCTCGTCCATGATCACCACTTTCGAGCCGAAGGCCGCGGCACGCGCCACCGCCACGCCCTGGCGTTGGCCGCCCGAAAGCGTTTCCACCGCCTGGCTGATGTTCTGGATGGTCATCAGCCCGAGCTCGGTCAGCTTGTCGCGGGCGCGCTTTTCCATCGCCGGACGGTCGAGCATGCGGAACCAGCTGCCAAGCGGCCCGGGTTTGCGAATCTCGCGGCCGAGAAACATGTTGTCGGCGATCGACAGCGCCGGCGACAGAGCGAGGTTCTGATAGACCGTCTCGATGCCGGCCTCGCGGGCCTCGATGGGCGAGCGGAACAGCACCTGCTTGCCGTCGAGCTCGATGGTTCCCTCGTCGGGAATGACGGCGCCGGAGATCGCCTTGATCAGCGTCGACTTGCCGGCGCCATTGTCGCCGATCACCGCCAGGATTTCGCCCGGATAGAGATCGAAGTCGCAGTTGTTGAGCGCGGTCACGCGGCCATAGCGCTTGGTGAGACCGCGCGCGGTGAGGACAGTTTGCTGGGTCATGGTTACACCGAAACCTTTCTGATCCACTGGTCGATCGCCACGGCGCCGATGATCAGCACGCCGGTGAGCAGCACTTTCCATTGCGGATCGGCGCCCAGCATGTTGAGGCCCATCGAGACGACGCCGACGATCATGGCGCCGAACAGCGTGCCGAGGATCGAGCCGCGGCCGCCGAAGAGCGAGATGCCGCCGATCACGGTCGCGGTGATCGCCTGCAGATTGTAGTCGGTGACGGCGGCGGACGGCGAAATCGAGCCGTTGCGGCCGATCGAGACCCAGGCCGCGAAGGCGGCGATGAGGCCGGCAAGCGTGTAGACCGCCATCAGCACCTTCTTGGTCTGGATGCCGGAGAGCTTGGCCGCTTCCGGATCGTCGCCGACCGCGTAGACGTGCCGCCCCCAGGCCGTGTGGTTGAGCACGTACCAAAGGAGGAGCACAAGCAGCACCATGGCGATGACGCCAGCCGTCAGCACGGCCGAGCCGAGCCTGAAGCTCAGGGCGAAAAAGTGCAGGAGCGGCGCCTGGGCGTCAACGTCCGCGTCGCGGATCGTCTCGTTGGCCGAGTAGATAAAGTTCGTGGCCATGACGATGTTCCAGGTGCCGAGCGTGACGATGAAGGGCGGCAGCTTCATGTAGGCGACGAGCAGACCGTTGAGCGCCCCGCAAGCGGCGCCGGCCGCGAGCCCCACAATCACGGCGAGAAGGGTCGGCATGCCGTAAGTGAGGGCGCAGTTGCCCATGATCACGGCCGAGATCACCATGATCACGCCGATCGACAGATCGATGCCGGCGGTCAGAATGACCAGCGTCTGGGCGGCGCCGAGAATACCGACGATGGCGATCTGCTGCAGGATCAGCGTCAGCGTGTAGGACGAAAAGAACCGCCCGCCGATGGCAACGCCGAAGATGATGATCGAAAGCACCAGCACGATCAGCGGCACCGCCGCCGGCGTCGAATGCAGGAAATGCTGGGCGCGCTTGACGAACGACTTGCCGTGTTCGTCGAAGGCCGCGACGCTGGTGTCGCTGCCCGAGAGTACTTTCTCGAATTCCTGAATCTGAGACATGTCTCCTCCCGTCTGCGTGAAGCTTTCTCAGTGCTCCACACGCCGCCAACGCTATCCGGTCTGTCGCCAGGATTATCAGCGCTTGCGAAAGCGCATCGTCCACCCGATGCGGCCGGGGATCAAGCCCCCGGCCGCAAGGGTTTTCCGGCCGGTCAGGCCAGTATCAGCCCCAGCACTTGGCCAGGCCTTCCTTGGTATCGATCGACTTCACGCCGTTGGCCGGCTTGTCGGTGACGAGATTGACGCCGGTGTCGAAGAAGGTCTTGCCTTCGGTCGGCTTCGGCTTGGTGCCGTCCTTGGCGTATTTCGCGATCGCTTCGATGCCGAGCGCCGCCATCTGCAGCGGATATTGCTGCGAGGTGGCGCCGATCACGCCCTCGGCCACCGACTTCACGCCCGGGCAGCCGCCGTCGACCGAGACGATCAGCACCTGCTTCTCGAGACCGACTGCCTTGAGCGCCTGGTAGGCACCGACGGCGGCCGGCTCATTGATGGTGTGGATGACGTTGATGGTGTTGTCCTTCTGCAGAAGGTTCTCCATCGCCTTACGGCCGCCTTCCTCATTGCCGTTCGTCACGTCGTGGCCGACGATGCGCGGATCGGTTTCGTCGCCGATCTTGTTGGGGTCCTTCACGTCGATGCCGTAGCCCATCATGAAGCCCTGGTCGCGCAGCACGTCGACGGTCGGCTGCGAGGGGGTCAGGTCGAGGAAGCCGATCTTGGCGTCCTTGGCCTTGTCGCCGAGCGTGGCCGCGGCCCAGGCGCCGATCAGCTTGCCGGCTTCGAGGTTGTCGGTCGCGAAAGTGGCGTCGGCGGCATCGATCGGATCGAGCGGGGTGTCGAGGGCGATCACCAGCAGGCCGGCGTCACGCGCCTTCTTGACGGTCGGCACGATGCCCTTTGTGTCTGAGGCGGTGATCAGGATGCCCTTGGCGCCGTCGGCGATGCAGCTTTCGATCGCCGCCACCTGACTTTCGCTGTCGCCGTCGATCTTGCCGGCATAGGTCTTGAGGTCGACGCCGAGTTCCTTGGCCTTGGCGGTCGCGCCCTCCTTCATCT
>JAFKFE010000254.1 GCA_017308345.1 Alphaproteobacteria bacterium
AGGAACGAGCCGCCGTAGGTTTGCGCGTTGAGCGGCCAGCCGGCCGTGTGGATGACGAGACCTTCCTTGTGCTTGGCCGGGTCGATTTCCCACAGTTCCTTGATGCCCAGGCCGTAGGCCTGCGGATCGCGGCCTTCGTCGAGATTGAACTTGCGCATCAATTGGCGACCCAGGCTGCCCCGTGCGCCTTCCGAGAAGATCGTGTACTTGGCGTGCAGTTCCATGCCCAGTTGGAAGTTCTCGGTCGGTTCGCCGTCCTTGCCGACCAGGATCGCCTTGACGCCGATATCGCTCAGATAGAAATCCAGCTCGTCGGCCCGGTAAGCCGGATTGAGCGGCGCGGTGGAGGCAGCAGCGGCGACCGCGATGAAGGCCGTGGCCATCTCCGGGCCGTTCGGCAGCACGATGGCGACGCGGTCGCCACGGCCGATGCCAAGCGCGTTGAGCCGCGCCACGGTATCGCGGATCAGGCGTCGGAGGCCGCCATGTGAGAGGGCCGCTCGCTCCGGCGCGGCGATGGCCGGCGCGTCGTCCGCGCCGGGTGCGAGGCGATGGGCAAGATCGGTGGCGTTTTCGCTGTTTGTCATGGCTCCAGACTATGTTTCGAACGATCGGCCTATGTCCAGCAAATGGCTCAATAACCGAGCGCCAGGCCGTCCTTGCGCGGATCGGAAGCGCCGGTCAGCGTGCCCTTTTCCCAATCGATCAGCACGGCCTGGCCACCGCCCAATGGGTGAGCGGGTTCAACCACCTGATGGCCGCGCCGGCGCAGGCCTTCGATCGTGTCGGCGCGCACGCTTCGCTCGGCCTCGACGACGTCGTGGTTGTAGAAGACCCGCGCCGCGTCGATCGCCTGCTGCGGGTCCATGCCGAAGTCGATCATGTTGGTCACGACATGCACGTGACCGAAGGGCTGATAGCCGCCGCCCATGACGCCGAAGGGCATCACCGCGCGGCCGTTCCTGGTCATCATGCCCGGCATGATCGTGTGCATCGGCCGCTTGCCGGGCGCGATCGCGTTCGGATGCTTGGGATCGAGGCGGAAGCTCGAACCACGGTTCTGCAGCACGACCCCGGTCTTAGGGCCGACGACGCCGCTGCCGAAGGAATAATAGGTCGAGTTGATGAAGCTCACCGCGTTGCGGTCGCGGTCGACGACGCTGATATAGACCGTGTCGCTGCCCGGCAGGTCGAGGCGTGGCAGATCGGTCATGGCGCGCTCGGGATCGATCGCGGCGCGCAGCCGGTCGGCATAGGTGCTGGAAAGCAGCGCCTTGACCGGCACGTCGACATGGTCCTGGTCAGCGATAAACGCATCGCGGTCCTGATAGGCGAGCCGACCCGCCTCGATCTCCAGATGCAGACGTTCAGCTCCGGCGGGATCGAGCTTGCCCAGATCGAAGCCCGAGAGCAGGTTCAGCATCAGAAGCGCGGTCAGGCCCTGGTTGTTGGGTGGCATCTGGTGGATATCGTAACCGCGATAGGAGGTGCTTACCGGCGTCCGGTAATCGCCCTTCGTGGCGGCGAAATCATCGAGCGTGTGCAGGCCGCCAAGCGCGCGAAGCCGGCCGACCAGATCCTCCGCGACCTCGCCCTCATAGAAACCGGCCCGGCCTTTCCTGGCGATGACGCGCAAGGTCTGAGCCAGTTCCGGCTGGCGATGGATATCGCCTGCCTTCGGCGGCCTGCCGCCCGGCAGGAAGATGCGCGTCGCCACCTCATCGGCCGACAGATCGGTTTCCGGGTCAGCCCAGTCGAAGGCGACGCGGTCGTGAACGACATAGCCGTTTTCGGCGTAGTGGATCGCTGGAGCGAGCGCGTCGGCCAAACCCTTGCGGCCGTGGTCTTCCAGCAGCCGGCACCAGGCGTCGACGGCGCCTGGAATGGTGACCGCGTGCGGGCCATGCAGGGGCAGATCGCTGAATCCCCCGTCACGGTACCAGTCGACGGTCGCGGCGGCGGGCGCTCGGCCCGAGCCGTTGAACGCGATCACCTCGCCCTGCCCCTTCGGGCAATAAAGGACGAAGCAGTCGCCGCCGATGCCGGTCGATTGCGGTTCCACCACGGCCTGCACCGCGGCCGCGCAGACGGCGGCGTCCATGGCGTTGCCGCCGGCGCGCAGCATGTCGATCGCGGCAAGGGTGGAGAGCGGATGCGAGGTGGCGGCCATGGCCTCGGTGGCGCGGACCGGCGAGCGGCCTGGAAACTGGAAATCACGCATGCTGTTAACGTATCCCTGCATTCAACGTCCGCGGCCGAAAAGCTGGGCGGCGGACAACAAGACGATCGATAGCACGATCAGGCAAGTCGAGATGGCGGCAATTGTCGGATCGATCTGGTCGCGCAGCGCATTGAACATGCGGCGCGTCAGCGTCGTGGTCTCGCCGCCGGAGATGAACAGCGACACCACCACCTCGTCGAAGGAAGTGATGAAGGCAAACAGTGCGCCCGAGACGATCGAGAAGCGGATCTGCGGCATCGTCACCTGGAAGAAGGCGGAGAAGCGGCCGGCGCCGAGGCTGCGCGCGACCATCTCCTGGTTCATGTCATAGGACCGCAAGCCCGAGAGCACGGTCAACACGACCAGCGGCAGCGCCTGCACGGTATGCGCGATGACGAGGCCGGTCAGCGTGTTGTTGAGGCCGACCCGGGCATAGAGGAAGAAAGTGCCGATACCGATCAGGATGACCGGGATGATCAAGGATGCCGTGAGCAGCGCGTTGATGGCGCCGGTCAGCCTGAGCGTGCGGGCGTTGACGGCGTAGGCGGCTGCGGTGCCGAGCAGTGTCGCGACGATCGCCGTCATCACCGCCACCTTGACCGAGACGATGGTGGCGTCGCGCCATTCGAGCGAGCCGAAGTAGCTCTCATACCAGCGCAGCGACCATTCCCGCGGCGGGAATTGCAAGAGCGACGAAGCGGAGAAGGACATGATGACGATGATCACCGACGGGGCGATCAGGAACAGCATGACGAGCCCGCCGAGCGCATAGAGCCAGAGGCGTTGCCGATGCGAGATGGGCAAGCTGTTTTCCATGCTCATCTTTGGCTCCACACACCGGTGGCGCGGGCGCCGAGCAACCACTGGAAGAGGCCAAGCAGCGCCAGCGTGACGGCGAGCAGCACGACGCCGAGTGCGGCGCCCGCGCCCCAGTTGGAATAGAGGCTTGTGGTCTGTTCCATGCGCATCGCCCACATGATCACCTTGCCGCCGCCCATTAGCGCCGGCGTGACGAAGAAGCCGAGGCACAGCACGAAGACGATGACCACGCCCGAGGCGAGGCCCGGCAGCGACAGCGGCAGGAAAATCTGGCGGAAGGTGGCGGCCGGACTGGCGCCGAGATTCATGCCGGCGCGCAGGCAGTCGACGTCGATGGTCTTCATCGAGGCGTAGAGCGGCAGCACCAGGAAGGGCAGCATGATGTGGGTCATGCCAATGACGACGCCGGCGAAATTGTTGGCGAGCGACAGCGGCTGGGCGATGACGCCGAGATCCATCAGCCAGGTGTTCACCAGGCCCTTGCGCTGCAGGATGACAAGCCAGGCATAGGTGCGCACCAGCACGGACGTCCAGAACGGCAGGATGACGAAGATCAGGCAGACCCCGGCGGCGCGGCGCGGCAGTTGCGACAGCATATAGGCCAGCGGATAGCCGAGCACGATGCAGGCGCCCGTGACCGTGAAGGCAACCTTGAAGGTGGTGACGAAAGTCTTGATGTAGGACGCCTGTTCAAAGAAGCGCGCATAATTGGCGGCGCTCAGTTGCCCGGCTTCATCGAAAAGCGAGAGCCAGAACAGCCAGCCGATCGGCACGATGATGACGGCAAAGACGAGCAGCAGGCCCGGCGACAGCAGCGCCAGCAGCCCGAAGGATTCCCGGCGCGCATCGGCACGCAGCGCATCGGCATTGAGCGTCGCGCCGGCGCCGTCATGGAGGCGTGCGGATCGCATGCTCATCAGTCCGCCGCCACCAGCACCACGTCATCGGCATCGATGCCGAGATTGACCGGCTCGCCGGGCCTCGGCAGCTTCGCCAGCACGTCGGAGCGGCAATAGTCGCGCAGCGCCACCTGGCGGCCGTCGCGCAGCGTGGCGTAGCAGATGAAGCTGTCGCCCTGGTAGATGACGTCCCCGACCGTTGCCGGGATGACGTTGGCTTTGCCCGCCGTCTCTCCATCGGCGACCAGACGCAGCTTTTCGGGCCGCGCCACCATCAGATGGCTGCCGGAGGACGGGGCCGCGGCCGTCATGCGTATCTTCCTGTCCTCATACCAGACGCTGCCGTTGCGGCATTCGACGGGAATGAAACTGGAATCGCCGATGAAGCCGGCGACGAAGCGTGTTTTGGGACTGGCATAGAGCACTTCCGGCCGATCGATCTGCTCGATGCGCCCGGCGTTCATGACCGCGATGCGGTCCGACATGGTGATCGCCTCGCGCTGGTCGTGCGTGACGTAGACGGTGGTCATGCCGAGCCGGCGATGCAGGTTGCGCAGCTCGATCTGCATGTGCTCGCGCAGGCTTTTGTCGAGCGCCGACAGCGGCTCGTCCATCAAGACGATGCGCGGCTCGAAGACGACGGCGCGGGCCAGGGCCACACGCTGGCGCTGGCCGCCGGAGAGCTGATCGACGCGACGCTCGCCGAGCCCCTTCAGTTGCACCAGGTCCAGCGCCCTTTCCACGCGTTCAGCGGTTTCGGCCGCCGGCACGCGCCGCTGCTTCAGCGGAAAGGCGATGTTGTGGAAGACGTTCATATGCGGGAACAGCGCATAGTTCTGGAACACCATGCCGATGTTGCGCCTGTGCGGCGGCATGGCGATGATCTCCTCGCCGCCGACCCTGATGGAGCCGGCATTGGCCCGCACGAAACCGGCCAGGATCATCAGGAGCGTCGTCTTCCCCGAGCCCGATGGTCCGAGCAGCGTCAGGAATTCGCCCGCGGCGACATCGAGGCCGAGATCGTGCAGCACCGACACGCCGCCGAAGCGCTTCTCGATACCGCTGATGCCGATGGGAAGCGCGGTCTGCGCGAGAGACAAGAGCATCTCCTTCAACTCCGGATCATTTTCGCGAAACGATGCGGAGCGGCGCCTCGTGGACACCGCTCCAACGGCACCGCTATTGCTGGATCAGGTTGTTGAATTTTTCCGTCGCATCGACGAGGTTGTCGCGCCAGAAGGCAGGATCCTGCAGCACCTGCTTCTTGACGTTCTCGGGCGCGGAATTGATGTCCTTGATGCGCTCCGGCGGGATCTTGCCGGTCTCGAACGCCTTCTCGTTGGCCGGGCCGTTGTCGACATAGAGCGGCAAATTGGCCTGGAGATCGGGGCTGACGAACTTGGCCAGCGCCTTCATGGCGATGTCCTTGTTCTTCGAGCCCTTCGGAATGACCATGCAGTCGGCGGTGAGCACGCCCTGATCGAAGGAGAAGGCGACCGGCGCGCCCTCTTTCTTCAGCGTGCCGGCGCGGCCGTTCCAGATGCTCGCCATATCGACCTCGCCGTCCTTGACGAGTTGCATGGCCTGCGCGCCGGAGGTCCACCAGGCATCGATATGGCCCTTGATCTTGTCGACGGATTGCAGCGCGCCGTCGATGTCGACCGGATAGACCTTGTCGATCGGAATGCCCTTGGCCAAAGCGGCGACGCTCAGCGTCTCTGTTGCCTGGCTGCCGGAGAGCGCGCGGCGGCCTGGAAATTTCTCGACGTTCCAGAAATCGGCCCAGGTCTTCGGGCCTTTGTCGCCGAAGACATCGGTACGGTAGATCAGCACGACAGAGGTGTAGGAGATGCCGACCCAGTCGTCATGCACGAGCTTCGGGTTGATGCCGCTCTTGTCGATGACATTGTAGTCGAGCTTCTCGAACAGGCCTTCCTTCGAACCGCGCGCGCATTCGTCGGCGCCAAGCTCGGTGATGTCCCATTTGACGGCGTTGCCTGTCACCTGCAGGCGCACGTCGTCGAGGCCGTTGGTGGTGTCCTGCTTGATGGTGATGCCGAGTTCCTTGGCCGTCGGATCGAAGAAGGCCTTGGTCTGCGCCTCCTGATAGGTGCCGCCCCATGAGGCGACGGTGATGGTGTCGGCGGCCGACGCCGGAACGGCGACCGAGGCGAGCAGGCCCGCGACGGCCATGCCATGAATACAAAGTCTCTTCTTCATTTTCGCTTCTCCAACCGGTGTTCCCGTTATCGTTGATTTGGTATGCGAATTTGTATACAATTTTGAGTGTAATTCACCGGAAGCCGTTGTCAACACGAGACACGTGGTTTTTGGTGGACGCAATCCTGGGCTCGGCTCGGCGCGTTTGCCCCTTGCCGAAAGCGCGCAGTTTCAAGCAGGCGCCAAAAAGCACTAGACTGCGATTCCATGACTGACCGTTGGAGGCGGGACGCTTGAGCAAGGAGAGAAAGAACACGCTGCGCGACTCGGTGTTCGAGAAGCTCAAGGCGTTGATCATCACCGGCCAGATCCCGCCGGGCGGCCGCGTGACGGAAAACGAGATCGCCGAGCGCCTGAAGGTCAGCCGCACGCCGGTGCGCGAGGCCTTCAACCGGCTGGAGCGCGACGGGCTGGTGATCGGGCGGCCGCGCCAGGGCTATGTGGTGGCCGAGTTCAACCTGACCATGTTCCGCGAGGCCTTCGACATCCGCGAACTGCTCGACGGGCGCGCCACCGAACTGGCGGCCGCCAACGCGACCGCCACCGACAAGGCGCGGCTGCGCGAGATGCTCGCCGAATGCGAGCGGCTTGCGGCGATCCCTGACCGCAGCACCAGGGAGAAATTCGAGGAGTTGCAGGTCGGCATCGACCTGCACCGGGTGATCGCCGAGATCGGCGGCAACGAGATGCTGCACGGCATGCTCTGCGGCATCCTCGACAAATGCCAGCAATATGTCTGGACGGAGCTCCTGTGGCTGGACGAATGGAAGCTGACCCGCGAGGAACATGCCGGCATCGTCGACGCGATCTGCGCCGGCGATGTCGCGCTGGCCGGCGAGCGTGCCCGCGCCCATGT
>JAFKFE010000255.1:0-12291 GCA_017308345.1 Alphaproteobacteria bacterium
AGCGGTTCGGCCATCGTGAGGCGCACCGTCCCCTGCAGGGCCTCCTCGCTGTACAGGCGGTGCGTCGCCGTCCGGCCGAACCCGGGTCCGTCATAAGGCGGGAACACGGAGAGATCGGCCGCATGGGACCGAAGCAGGATCTTGCCCTTGTCGTCGCGGATCACGTAGGTCAGAAGTTCGTCATGGCTGCGGATCGCCCCAAGGCGCTGGCTGGCGACGTCTTCGTCCTCGCGACCCACGATGTCCAGGACCGCCAGGGGAAGCAGGCGTTGCGCGGTCTCCTGGAGGGATGAATCGAAGACGTCCTCGATGCCGTGCCGCAGCAGCACAGCCGTAGCCCACGCCGCGCCGGCCCAGATCATCAGCAGAACCGCTCCAAGCGTCAGGAGGAGCCTGCCCTGGAGGCTTCGCGGACGTCTCACGTCGAAGCCAGCCTGTAGCCGAGGCCCCGCTCGGTCTCGATGAGGTCGGTGCCGAGCTTCTTGCGCAGCCTGCTGACATGAACCTCGATCGTGTTGCTCTCCACCTCGGCATCGAAGTCGTAGAGCTTCTCCTCGAGTTGCGCCTTGGAGAGCAACTGGCCGGGCCGTGTCAGAAACGCCTCCAGCAACGCCCACTCGCGGGCTGTCAGCTGAACGGCCTTGCCGTCCCGACGCACGTTCCGGCGGGCAATATCGATGTCGAGCGACCGAAGCCGGATGATGGGATTGGGATTGCCGGAATACCGGCGCGCGACCGAGCCGATGCGCGCCGACAGCTCGTCGAGATCGAACGGCTTGACCATGTAGTCGTCGGCTCCCGCGGTCAGGCCTTCGATCCTGTCCGACACCTGGTCGAGCGCTGTGAGGATGATAATGGGCGTGACATCTCCGGCGGCCCGCAATGCACGAAGGAACACGATGCCCCTTCCGTCGGGCAGCATCAGGTCGAGCAGGATCAGATCGTAGGCCGCGCCCGCCATCGCATCCCGGGCCGCGTCGATCCGCGTGACCCAGTCCACCGAGTGGCCGTCACCGGCGATCTGATCGCGCACGGCCGCGCCCAGCACGCTGTCGTCCTCTATCAGCAGGATTCGCATTGTCATTCGCCTTTTCGCGGCTGCTGCCTTCCTTGCCGGACGTTCCTGACACCAGCCTGAAGCGGATTGCGCGCGAACTTCAGGATAGCGTCAGCTTGGCCCTCCACTTTGCGTTGGCGCAAATCGGTTGGAACGGAGTCCATGCCCATGCGGCTTGCCCTGACAATTCTCGCGTGCGTCGCGGCCTTCTCCGCCGGGCCGGCGCGCGCCGATGACGAATGCTTCGTCCCGATGGCGGACTGGAAGCCGAGGGAGGCCGTCGCCGCCCTTGCGGCCGAGCATGGCTGGACGGTGCGCCGGATCAAGATCGACGACGGCTGCTATGAGATCGACGGCACCGACGCTCAGGGTCAGCGGATCGGGGTGACCGTCCATCCGTCGACCCTCGAGATCATCCAGATCGAATCCAGGGACGGCGCCGGTCATCGGCACCGCGACGATGAAGGCCGCCACGACGGTCAATGACTTCGCCCCGGCCTCGCCGGCGGAGTGGCCCGACCGCGGGGTATCCAAAAAGCAGAGAGCCATTCAGGCCCCGTTTCGGCGGGGCCTTTCGGTTCCTGACGGCAAGCTGAAGCAGAAAGTCCATTTCCGTCAGGAACGGATCAGCCTGGACCCTCAGAACGGCGCCAGCAGAAAAAAGGAGATCCTGCCATGAAAAAGACCTTTGTCACCTTGCTCGCCTCGACGGCGCTGATCGCCGGGATCGGCCTGCCGGCATGGAGCGCGATGCACGGCGCCGACCTGTTCGAAGGACCGCGCGATGCGGCCCTGGCTGCCTTTCGCGAAGCGGGCGCGTCCCCGATGCTGGTCAGCGATGATGACGGCGAAGGCCGTGATCACGAACGCCGGTTGCATCGCGGGGGCGATAGCGACGAAGAGGATGATGACGATTCCGATGGCGGCAACGCCCCGGGTCCGGCTCCAGCCGGGAGCGTGGCTCCTCCGGACAACGGCCTCTTCGGCACCGGCGCGGCGCCCAAGGTTCAGGTGAACTGAGCCGACGGCCCGCATCACGCCAGATCAAGGAAACAGTCCAATGAAGACCATCCTCGCCGCCTTGGCTCTGACCACGGCGCTGACGTTCCCCGGCATCGCCATGGCGCGGCCGGTAACCCTTACCACCACGCTGAAGGACTATGGCGGCAACGGAGCCTACCTCGCCATCTATGTCACGGACCCCAAGGGCGCCTACGCCGGCAGCCTGTGGATGGCCGGAACCAAGTCCAAATACTACGAGCACCTGTCCGACTGGTACCGCGCGACGGGCGGCAACACGGCCGAGATCAATGGCATCACCGGAGCGAGCGTGGGCGCCGGCCGCCGGCTGGAGATCACGCTCGACCTCGCCGACGCGCTCTTCGACGCGGGCTACACCGTTCACATCGACGCGGCCGCCGAGGACATGCGCGACAGCCCCAACGAGATCGCCGTGCCGCTGACTGCCGAGGGAGCGGGACAGTCCGTCCCGGGCCGCCGCTACATCGCGAACTTCAGCTACGGCATGTAAGGGGCCGCAACGATGATCCGTGCCCTTCACCGCTGGGTGGGCCTGCCGGCTCTGGTCCTCGTGACGCTCCTTGCCGTCAGTGGCGCGGCGCTGTCCATCTTCCCGGCGGCGGAGCGGATCTCCGCACCTCAGGCGGAACAGGCTATGAGCGTCGCGGACCTTGCCGCGCGTATCAAGGCCGCCTTCCCGGGAGTCGAGCAGATCCGGCGCTCGCCGTCGGGGCGCATCACCGCCTACTGGTTCGACGGCGGCAAACCGGCGTCGGCGGTCGTCGACCCGGCGACAGGAGCCGCCACGGCTCCGGCTGACCCCAACCCCCTGCAGCGTTGGCTCACCAACCTGCACCGCTCGCTGTTCCTTGACGATGCCGGCCGCATCGCCATGGCAGCGGGAGCGGCGGCCATGCTCGCCCTCGCCGTCTCTGGTTCCATGCTCGTCGCGCGGCGCGCCGGGGGGTGGAGACGCTGGTTTGCTCCGCTTCGGGGACCTCTGGCGGGGCGTGTGCATGTCGAGCTTGCCCGGGTCGCCGTGCCCGGCCTTCTGCTGTCGGCGGCGACGGCGCTCTGGATGACGGCCTCGACCTTCGGGCTCCTTCCCGACAAGGCGGCGGTCCCGGAATTGCCAGCCGCAAGCGGCACGATTGGCGCCCGGCTGACATCGATGCCTCTGCTCGTGGCGACACCGGTCTCGAGCCTGCGCGAGCTGAGCTTCCCCTCTCTCGAGGACGCCACCGACGTCTTTACGCTCAAGACGAACGCCGGCGCAGGCTATCTCGACCAGGGAACAGGGGCGACGCTCGGCTGGTCCGGCTTGAGCGGCTGGGCGCGCGTCTCCGAAACCATCTACATGCTTCACACCGGACAGGGCGCCGCGCTGCTCGGCCTGCTTCTGGGGCTTTCGGCGCTTGCCGTCCCTGTCATGGGCGCCACGGGACTCCTCATCTGGCTGGCGAACCTGAAAGGTCGCCCCACGATCCGCGACAATGCCGCGCCGGGCCGCGCGGAGACGGTCATCCTGGTCGGAAGCGAGGGCGGCAGCACCTGGGGCTTTGCCGGGACACTGCACGCGGCGCTGACCCGCGCCGGTCAGCGTGTCCACACCATGCCGATGTCGGCGTTCGACCCCGGCCGCTTTTCCGGTGCGCGGCGGTACCTCGTCCTTGCCGCGACCTACGGCAATGGCGATCCGCCCGCGTCGGCCAAAGGGTTCCTCGATCGAGTGGCCGCACTTTCCACCGCCCCGGAGGCAAGACTGGCGGTGCTCGGCTTCGGCGACCGGAGCTTCCCGGCCTTCTGCGCCTACGCCAAGGCGGTCGCCGATGCCGCGCAAGACAAGGACTGGCCGCTTCTGCTGCCCTTCGAAACGGTGGACCGCCAGTCGCCGCAGGAATTCACCCGTTGGGGCCATGCGCTCGGTGCCGCGCTCGGCGTCGAACTGGAACTGGACCATCAGCCCGTTCGCCCCGAAACCAAGGCGCTGGTGCTTGTTTCGCGACGGGACCATGGCCACGAAGTCCAGGCGCCGACCGCGATCCTGCGTTTCGCCCTGCCACGCCCATCCGCATGGCAGCGCCTGACAAGACGTGGATTCGCTGGCTTCGAGGCCGGAGACCTGCTCGGCATCGTGCCGGAGGGATCGCCAGTGCCACGCTTCTATTCCCTCGCTTCGGGCAACCGTGACGGGTTCGTGGAGATCGTGGTGCGCAGGCATCCCGGCGGCATCTGCTCGGGCGAACTCATGGCGCTCGAACCGGGTGGGACCGTCGCCGGCTTCATCCGCCGCAATCCCACGTTCCACGTCGCACGCGACAGCGCTCCCCTCATACTGATCGGAGCGGGCACCGGAATAGGACCGCTTGCCGGCTTCATCCGCGCCAATACCGCGCGGCGGCCGATTCACCTGTTCTTCGGCATGCGACTTCCAGGAAGCGATTTCCTCTATCGCGAGGAGCTCGAAGCCTGGGCGGCCGCCGGCAGGCTATCCAGCCTGTCCACGGCGGTCTCCCGTGGAGCGCGGCCGCGATACGTTCAGGACGCACTGGCAGCCGAGCAGCTCGAAGTCGTCCGCGCGATACGCAAGGGCGCGCGCGTCATGGTCTGCGGCGGGCGGCAGATGGCGGCCGGGGTGGCGGAGACGATGGCGCGTATGCTTGAACCGCTTGGCCTGTCGCTTGCGGTCTTGAAGGCACAGGGGCGCTATGTCGAAGATGTCTACTGACCTTGAACGCCACGCCCTCAACGGGCCGACGATGGGCA
This sequence comes from Alphaproteobacteria bacterium, assembly GCA_017308345.1. GTDB lineage: Bacteria > Pseudomonadota > Alphaproteobacteria > Rhizobiales > Rhizobiaceae > Mesorhizobium. Next base: position 4,844 of record JAFKFE010000255.1, read on the forward strand.
CGCGCTGGTCCGCGTTGTTCCATGCTCCGTCCGGCTTCGACGCGGCGCCTGTCCGTGCGGCCCTCCAGGCCGCGGTTGACGAAGTGGACGCGCAAATGTCGACATGGAAACCCGACAGTGACCTGACGCGCCTCAACCAGGCCCCGACCGGGGAGTGGGTGACGGTTCCAGGACGCCTCCTGGACGTGATCCGGCTGGGGCTGAAGATCGGCCGGGAATCGGGTGGCGCTTTCGACATCGGCTTGGGCGACGCCGTGACCGCGTGGGGCTTCGGCCCAGCCGGAGCCAGTCCGGACGGTATCCGCGAAGCGACGCGGGCGAGGCGGTCGCCTGCCCACGACGTGCTGGAGATCGACGGAACAAGGATTCGCAAGAAGGGGCGAATGACACTTGACCTCAATGGCGTCGCCAAGGGTTACGGCGTGGACCGTCTTGTCGAAATCCTCGGCGGCTTCGGAATCCGCGACGCGCTCGTGGGCATCGATGGCGAGATGCGGGCCATGGGCCTCAGACACGATGGCGACGCAGGCGACTACCGCCACTGGATCGAGGTGAAGGGCCGACGCCTCTCCCACACGATGGACCCAGTCCGTGGCGCGCCTCTCATGCAATCCCCGGCCTCGGTCACCGTCATAGCGCCAACCTGCGTCGAGGCGGACGCCTGGGCGACCGCGTTCATGGTGCTCGGCCCGGATAGAAGCGGAGAGATTGCGCGACGGTCGAGGCTCAATGCTCTGTTCCTGCTTCGCGGTGAGGCGGACAGTATCCGCTGCTGCCGGATCGGCGGCTTGTTCAGCGGCGGACAGACGTCGGTTCCGCCGGACGGAGCCGGGCGCGATGGGGCACTCGACCGGGGACCGGCTGTTGCAAGCCCCTTCTGAGATCCCTCGGCATGAGCTTCACGTCAGGGCTTGTCCCGGTCCGATCAGCACGGCGGCGCGGTAGGGCGGATTGCCGTACCAGGCCATCCGGTCGAGCTCCGCCGCCCTGACCGGCAGGTCGACAACGTCCATCGGCTGTTCGAGCCGGTCGGGCTCGACCCAGGGATCGTTGAGGAAATAGATGCCGTCGCCATGGCCATGGACGAGCACCCAGTGCGGGCAGGTGTAGCCCATCATCGGCGCCTGATCGATCAGCACCAGCGCCGAGAAGCCGCGATCGAGCGCCCGGCCGATCTCTTCGACCCCAAAGGCGCGTGCCTCGTTCGGAAGGGCCGCGGCTTCGACCTGGCGCTTGAAACCCGCCTGCACGAAGCTCATCAGGCCGCGCCTTTCCTCCGAACTGGCCCGGTCGAGGAAGATCGGTTCGGCGCTGCTCATGAAAACCTCAGCCCGCACTCCGCGCCGGTGCGCGGCCAGCGCCAGGCCGTAGGGGTCGCAGCCGCCCGGACCGCTCGGACCGATGATGGTGGTGGCCTCGCGCCAGAGCTGGACCTCCAGCGCGCGGTCCGGCCGCAACGCCGGATCGATCCCGGCCATCGCCATGGCCAGCGCCGACGGCCCGCAAGTGAAGCCCGCCGTCTGCGGCCAGGACGGCGGAACCTGGTCCCGGCGCCGGGTCGGTTCGATACCGATCCAGCGTTGCAGGAACCCATTCCGGCGCTCCCACAGGCCGCCAATGCACCGCGCCGTGTCCTCACCGGCGCGCAGGCAGAGCACATCCTGCGCGTACGCCTCCTTCTCCAGCACCTCCAGCAGGCGCGGGCCGTCACCCGCGACGAAGCTGGCGGCCGACCAGAACAAGGCGATACGCATCATTGCGGCCGCCGGACGGCGCAGGCCGACCATGATCGCCTGCGGGCGGCCTTCGCTGTATTGCGCCACGCCGGTGACGCCAGCGACCTTCCGCAGGGCAGCCAGACGATCACCGATCCCGGCCGGCACCGCCGCCATCAGGCCCGACCAGGCGGACGCATCCGCGGCGGTGAAGAGTGTCACACTGGTCATTGGCGGCATGTGGTGAGTCGACGTCGGCTATGGCCGCGACGGATGGCGCGCGGCGCATTGGTCATTGGCGGTATCCCGCGCCCTGCGTTTTCGGTTGCGGCCAGACGATAATCCCGTAGACTGACTGATCAGTCAATGACGATCTTGTTCCCTGGCGAGTTGGGGAGAACCGACACCATTGAGCAAGCCCGACAAGAAAAGCCGCGATGCCGAGAAGGTCGCCAGACGGCGGCGGAGCCTCGCCCAGGCGGCCATCACCGTCATCGCCCGCAAGGGCCTGCCCGGCGTGACGCTGGCCGACGTGGCGCGCGAGGCCGATTGTGGTTACGGCCTGGTCCTGTTCCATTTCGAGACCAAGGATCGTCTGCTACTGGCCGCGCTCGACGCGCTGGTCGAGGAATACCGCGCGGCATGGCATGCCCGCAGCGACGCTCATGACGATGCCGTGGCCAGGCTCGAGGCGCTGATTGATCTCGACCTCGGTTCGGCGGTGACCGACCTCAGGCACATCGCGGTGTGGACGGCGTTCTGGGCCGAGACCTCGCGCAACGCCGACTACAGGGCGCGCTTCAGCGAGCTGAACCGGGCCTATCTGGCAAGGCTCGAGCCGCTGGTCGGCACGCTCGCCGAACAGGAACCGCCGGCCGCCGACTGTCGGCTGATCGCCGGCGGACTGAGCGCGATCCTCGACGGTCTGTGGATCGAGAGCCAGATCGGTCATGGACTTGGCGAGGCCGACTGGGCGCGCGCCCGCGCCATCTGCCGGGCCTATCTCGGCGCCTTCTTCCCGAAGAGTTTCGGAGCCGAGACGAACCGATGACCCTGCGCAAGCTGCTGCCCTCGCCCAATGCGATCTTCATGTTCGAGGCGGCCGCGCGTCATCTCAACTTCACCAGCGCGGCGCGCGAGTTCAACGTTACCCAGTCGGCGATCAGTCGCATGATCGCGCGGCTGGAATGCCATCTCGACGTCAAGCTGTTCGCGCGGGCGCCGACCGGCATCGAGCTCACCGATGACGGCCGCCTGCTGTACGATGCCGTCGGCAGCGGTTTCCAGCAGATCGAGATCGTGCTCGACGACATCCGCGCCCGCCAGGGCGAGGCCGGCACGGTGACCCTGTCGCTGTCGTCGGCTTTCGCCCTGCACTGGTTCATGCCGCGCTTCGACCGCTTCCAGGCGAGCTTTCCAGGCATCGACCTGCGCTTCCAGCTGGTGCGCGGCGAGCCGACCGGGCCGATCGAGGATGTCGATCTCGCCATCCGCTACAATCAGCCGCCCAATGCCGAGCAGCAGAGCTGGGCGCTGATGGAAGAGGTCGTGCTGCCGGTCTGCAGCCCGGCCTACCTGGCCGAGCACGGCAGTCTCGACGACTGTCGCGATCTGAGCCGGCACACGCTTGCCCATCTCTCGGGCTCGCTGCGCATCCCCTGGCAGAGCTACCTGGCGCAGTTCGATTATCCGCAGCCGGCGGGCAGCCGTAGCCTGACCTTCTCCGACTACACGCTGGTCATCCAGTCGGCCATCAAGGGCCGCGGCATGGCGCTGGGCTGGTGGCATGTCGTGGCGCATGAATTGCTGCAGAAGGGCCTGGTCAAGGGGGCCAGGCATGAATTGCGCACCGGCAACCACTATTACCTGGTGGCAACGGCACGGCGCCCCCTGCGCAAGCCGGCCGTGCTGGTGCGCGACTGGCTGCTCGATGAAATGGCCGAGCTGAAACGAGAAATCCTGTCCGGCTGAGCGGCGGGCCGCATGGCCGCCATCCCCATGACCACAGGTCATCGCCTCGTGACTATTCGGAGCGTGCGCGATCGTTTCCCGGTTCTATAGTCGCTCACCATCCGGGCTCCTCGAGAATGAGAAAACAGGGGCCACGGAGCAAGGCTTCGGGAACAGGCCGTGGGAGCATGAACTTGGCTGGAACCATCGCCGTCCCTGGCGGCATGACGGAGGCAAGGCATCGTCTCGATCCGCTGCTGCGGCCGGCTTCGATCGCCTTTGTCGGCGCCTCCATACGCCCCGACACGCCAGGCAACACGATGGTGCGCGCCGCGGCGATGGATGGCTATTCAGGCCGGCTCTATCCCATCAACCCGAAATACGATGTGGTGGAAGGCCTGCCGTGCTTTCCCGATCTGGCGAGCCTGCCGGAGACGGTCGACCATGTCGTGCTCGGCGTCGCCAATGACTATCTGGAGGACAATCTGCTGGCGGCCGCGCGCCACGGCGCCAGGGCGGTCACCATCTTCGCCAGTTGCGACCTGACCGGCGCCGCCAACGACCCGCTCGCCGGCCGGTTGACCGAAATCGCCCGCGAGGCCGGCATCGTCATCTGCGGCGGCAATGGCATGGGCTTCTTAAACCCCGCGATCGGCCTGCGCGTCTCCGGTTTCGCCTCCAGTCTCGCCATGGAGCCCGGCGGCGTGGCGCTGATCACGCAATCCGGCTCGGCCTTCTCGGCGCTCGCCTACAACGACCAGCGGCTGAAATTCCAGCTCTGCGTTTCCAGCGGCCGCGAACTCACCACGACGACGGCCGACTATGTCCACTGGGCGCTCGAGCAGCCCGACACCACGGTCATCGGCCTGTTCCTCGAAACCGCGCGTCGGCCTGACGATTTCGCCCGCTGCCTGGAAAAGGCCGACCGGCTCGGCATTCCCGTCGTGGCGCTGAAGGTCGGACGCACGGAATTGAGCGCCGGCTTCGCCGCCAGCCACAGCGGCGCGATTGCCGGCGACAATGCCGCCTATGAGGCGCTGTTCGACAGATGGGGCGTCCTCGGCGTCGACACGCTGGACCAGCTCGCCGCCAATCTCACCCTGTTTTCGGCCGGCAGGCCGGCGGCCAGGGGCGGCCTGGCCAGCCTGCATGATTCCGGCGGCGAGCGCGAAATGGTCGCCGACCTCGCGGCAAAGGCCGGCGTGCCATTCGCGGCGATCTCGGAGCGGACGAAGGAAAGCCTGCGGCTGCATCTCGACAGCGGCCTGCAGCCGGCGAATCCACTCGATGTCTGGGGCTCGGGCCTCGACTTCGAGATGCATGTCGAGGCCTGCATGGACGCCATGCTCGCCGATCCCGATACCGCCATCGGCGTGCTGTTCCAGGACATACGCGGCGGCTCCTATATCGCCGAGGGTTTCACCCGCGCGGTGGTCCGCTCCAGCCGCAAGACGAGCAAGCCGGTTGCCGTGGTCAGCAACTACGCCACGGTAAACCACCGCGCGCTGGCGCTCGCCACGACGCAGGCCGGCGTGCCGGTCATCGACGGCACCGACGAAGGCCTGCACGCCATCCGCAACCTGCTGGCGTTTCGTGACCGGCATGCAGCCAGCCACACATTCGAGCCGGCCATTGCAAACGAGATTCGCGACCGCTGGCGCAGACGCCTTGGACAGGAAAAGCCGCTCGGCGAAAACGAGGCGCTGGCGCTGCTGGCCGATTATGGCATCGCCACGCCGCGATCCATCACCGCCGCCACACCGGACGAAGTTGTGGCCGCCGCGCGAATGATCGGCTTTCCCGTCGTCCTGAAGACGGCCGCGCCCGGTATCCAGCACAAATCGGACGTCGGCGGCGTCCGCCTCGGCCTGGCTGACGAACAGGCGCTCACGGATGCCTATGCCGACATGGCCTCGCGGCTAGGTCCCGAGGTGCTGGTCGCCGAGATGGCGCCCAAAGGTATCGAGATCGCTTTCGGCCTGATCCGCGACGAGCAGTTCGGACCCTATCTGGTCGTGGCCTCCGGCGGCATCTGGATCGAAGTGCTCAGGGATCGCGCCGTGGCCTTGCCGCCGCTCAGCCTGGAGCAGGCGCGAGACCTGATCGGCAGGCTGAAGACAAGCCCGCTGCTCGATGGCGGGCGCGGCCAGCCTCCCGCCGACAGGCCGGCGCTCACAGCGGCGCTTGCTCGCTTCTCGATGCTCGCAGCCGATCTCGGCGACCTCATCGGCGAGATGGACGTCAACCCGCTGCTGGTCTCCGGCCGCGGCTGCATGGCCGTCGACGCACTTGTGCTCGGCCGCGATGCCGGCCGGTCGCCACGATAGACACATCAAGGAAATGTCATGAATTTCGACCTCAGCCCGCGCGAAAAAGAACTGTCGAGAAAAGGCCGCGACTTCTGCGACCAGGTGCTTCTGCCGCTGGAGGCGATCACCGACGAGCATGGCGAACTGCCGATGGAGCGCCGTGAGGCGGTGCGGCAGCAGGTGCGCGACTGGGGCCTGGCTGGCATCAACCACTCCAAGGAGAATGGCGGGCTCGGCCTGACCATGGTCGAGCAGACGGCGATCGAGGAACAGCTGGGACGCGTCACCAACGGGCTGTGGAGCTGCGTCTGGCGCCCGCCGGTCAGCCTGAAATTCGGCACCGAGGCGCAGAAGCAGGCGTATCTGATCCCTTCCTCGCACGGCTACCGGCGCGGCGCCTTCGCCATAACCGAGCCCCAGGCCGGCTCCGATCCGCGCCGGGTGAAGACGAGCGCCGTGCTCAAGGACGGAGAGTGGCATCTCAGCGGCGAGAAGTGGTTCGTCACCGCCTACAACGCTTCCGATTTCGTCATCGTGCATGCCCATGTCGATGAGGACCCGGACAAGCCGACCCTGTTCCTGGTCGACAAGCCGGTGAACAACATGGTGCATCTGCGCTCGCCGAAATTCATGCACAATTTCGCCTTCGACCACGCCGAGCTTCGCTTCGAGGGTACCGCCGTCGGCGAGGACAAGATGCTCGGCCAGATCGGCCAGGGCCTCGAACTGACCAAGGACTGGTTTGTGGAGGCGCGCCTGCAGATCGCCTCGCATGCGGTGGGCGCGGCGACGCGGGCCGCCGAGATCGCCAACGACTATGCCGCCACCCGCCACCAGTTCGACCGGCCGATCCGAGACTTCCAGGGCGTGGAGTTCATGCTGGCCGACATGGCGGTCGAGATCTTCGCCGCCAAGTCGATGCTCTACCGCGTCGCCTGGGAGATCGACCAGGGTCTCGACCGCAAGCGCGTTCACGCCCATGCCAGCGCCCTGAAGCTCTACTGTTCGGAAGCCGCCGGCCGCGTCATCGACAAGGCGCTGCAGGTGCTGGGCGGACGCGGCTACATGCGCGAGAACCCAGTCGAGCGGCTCTACCGCGACATCCGTGTCGATCGCATCTGGGAAGGCACTTCGGAGATCCAGCGGGTGGTTGTCGCCGGTCAGATCCGCAAGCGCGGCATGGGCATCTTCAGCGAGGTCGCCTGATGCGGCGGCCCCGCCCGGACGGAAAGGAGCGGCCCGCTTGATTTCGCGCCGGCATATCGAGACCGCATGCCTGCTCGGCCCCGCGCTGCTGGTGCTGGCGCTGCTGTTCGTGGTGCCGCTGGCGCGGCTTTTCTCGCTGGCATTCACCGATCCGGCGGGACCGCTCGCCACGTTCGGCGTGCTCGCCGAAAGCACCGTCTACCGCCAGGTGATGTGGAACACCTTCGTCGTGGCCGCCATGGTGACGGCACTGTGCGCGCTGCTCGCC
>JAFKFE010000255.1:12342-16152 GCA_017308345.1 Alphaproteobacteria bacterium
TTCTTCGGCATCGCCCTCTACGGAGTACTCTTTCCCTTCTGGATCTCGGTGCTGGTGCGCACCTTCTCCTGGATGCTGCTTCTGGAGCGCAACGGGCCGATCAACCGGCTGTTGATGAGCGCCGGCATCACCCAGGCGCCATTGGCGCTGCTGTTCAACAATGTCGGCGTGCTGGTCGGCATGATCCATATCCTCCTGCCCTACATGATCCTGCCGCTCTACGGCGCCATGGTCCGCATCGACCGCCGCCTGCTTCTGGCCAGCGACGGGCTCGGCGCCAGCCTCATCGACACGTTCCGGCGCATATACCTGCCGCTTTGCCTGCCAGGCATTGCCGGCGGCGCGACCTTCGTTTTCCTGCTGTCGCTCGGCTTTTTCATCACGCCGGCACTGCTTGGCGGCTCTAACGCCATCACGCTGTCCATGCTGATCGCGAGCTTCATCAACGACCGGCTCGCCTGGTCGCTCGCCGCCGCCGGCTCGCTCGCCCTCCTGGCTATCGTGCTGGTGCTGATGGCGCTCGCCGCCAGGCTGCTGCCGATCGAGAGGGGGCTGTTCGCGCGATGAACCGGCTGCCGCTTCTGCTTCGCATCGCCGCCAATTCCGGCGCCAGCCTTGTGCTCGCCTTCCTTGTGCTACCGATCCTGGCCGTGGTGCCGGCCTCCTTCAACAAGGCGAGCTTCATCTATCTGCCTCCGCGCGCCTGGTCCGGCGTCTGGTACGAACGTTTCCTCGCCGATCCGGAATGGCACACGTCTCTCGTCAACAGCGTCAAGGTCGCCACGCTGGCGACTGTTATCGCGGTGGTGCTGGGCACGCTGGCCGCGATCGGCCTGCGCCGCATCGGCGGGCGCCTGCGCACGCTGGTCACCGGCCTGTTCCTGGCGCCGATGATCGTGCCTGTCATTGTCAGCGCCGTGGCGCTGTACCGCAGCGCGCTCGATGTCGGCTTGAGCGGCACGATCCTCGGCATGAGCCTTGGTCACGCCATCCTGGCGCTTCCCTTCGTGGTCATCAATGTCGGCATAGCCTTGCGCGCCGTCGACGAGAATTGGCTGCGCGCGGCGGCCGGCCTGGGCGCCGGCCCGTGGCGCATCTTTCGCACCGTCACCCTGCCCAACATCACGCCGGGCATCGTCGGCGGCGCCATCTTCTCGTTCATCACCTCCTTCGATGAGGTGGTCATCGCCGTGTTCATGGCCGGCTATGCCTCCAAGACGCTGCCGGTGAAGATCTGGGAATCGATCCGGCTGGAATTCACGCCGGTGGTGGCCGTGGCCGCCACGGTGATGATCGCGCTGGCCATAGCCCTGTTCGCGCTGGCGCAGACCCTCAGCCATGGAAATGGCAACCGCAAGACCGGGAGTCCGATCCGATGAGTCAGACCGGACCACGGTCGGGACAGCCGCTGCGCCTTACCCGCGTGTCGAAAGCCTATGGCGGCTTCAAGGCGCTCGAGCCGACCGACCTCGTCGTGAATGCCGGCGAATTCCTGACGCTGCTCGGCCCATCGGGCTCCGGCAAGACGACGCTGCTCAACCTCACCGCCGGCTATGTCGAGCCGACCGGCGGCGAAATCCGTATCGGCGAGCGCGACGTCACCCGCCTGCCCGCGCGCCATCGCAACATCGGCATGGTGTTCCAGAACTATGCCCTGTTTCCGCATATGAGCGTCGGCGAGAACGTCGCCTACGGCTTGAACGTGCGCCGGTTGCCGAAGACCGACATCGCGCGGAAAGTGGCCGGGATTCTCTCGCTGATGCGGCTCGACGGCTTCGCCGAGCGGCCCGTGCAGCAACTGTCGGGCGGCCAGCAGCAGCGCGTGGCGCTAGCGCGCGCCCTGGTCATCGAGCCGGACGTGCTGTTGATGGACGAGCCGCTCGGCGCGCTCGATAAACAGTTGCGCCGCTCCGTGCAGCTCGAATTGCGCCGGCTGCACCAGAGGCTTGGCCGCACGACGATCTACGTCACCCATGACCAGGAGGAAGCGCTGGTGCTTTCCGACCGCGTCGCGGTGATGGACGGCGGACGCATCCAGCAGTTGGGAACAGTCGACGATCTCTATGACCGGCCCGTCAACGCCTTCGTTGCCGGCTTCATCGGCGAATCCAATCTTTTGCCGGTACGCGTCCTATCGACCGCCGGCGGCCAGGCTTTGGTCGATGTCGAGGCCTTCCGCAGGACGATTTCCGTCGAGACGGCGCCTGGCGCCGTGCCGGGCGAGCCGGCGAGCCTGCTGATCCGTCCCGAGCATATTGAACTCGCCGGTGACGGTGACGGCGTGCCCGCCGAGATCGTCGAAGTGATCTATCTCGGCGAACTGACGCAAATCACCTTGCGGCTGGAGAGCGGCCAGGCGATCGCCGCCCGGCAGATCACCGACCGCGCCTTGCAAACCGGCGCCAGGGTCCGTGTCTCGTGGAAATCGGGCCATGTCCGCGCGGTTCCTCATTTTCCATCCAAACCCACCAAAACGGAGAAAGCTGATGCATAGGCGTACTTTCCTTCTGACGGCAGCGGGCGGACTGCTGGCCGGCGCGACGGGTCTTCCGCAGTTGGCCCGCGCGGCGGACCGGCCCTTCACCTTCACCTCCTGGGGCGGCGCGCTTTCCAACGCCGAGAAAGCGGCCTTCATCGACCCGTTCGGCCAGCTCAAGGGTATCCCGGTGGTCAACACCTCGCCGACCGAGACCGCCAAGATCCAGGCCATGGTCCAGGCCAAGGCGGTCGAATGGGACCTGGTCGACGTCGGTGGCCGTACTGTCTGGCAGGGCGCCCATGAAGGGTTCCTCGAACCCATCGACGTTTCGAAGATCCCCAATGCCTCGGCGCTCGAGAAAGGCTGGATCGCCCCCAATGGCATCGCCACCTCGACCGGCGCCACCATCATCGCCTGGTCGAAGACGGCTTTCCCGGATGCCGGACCGCAGTCCTGGGCCGATTTCTGGGACGTGAAGCGCTTTCCCGGACCGCGCGGCCTCTATCACTTCTTCTATTACAATTACGAGGCGGCCCTTCTGGCCGCGGGCCTGAAGCACGAGGAGGTGTTCCCCTACACCGCCGAAAAGGCCGACATGGCGATGGCCAAGATCAAGGAGCTCAAGCCGCATGTCACTGTCTGGTGGGGCAGCGGCGCGCAGCCGCCGCAACTGCTCTCTTCGGGCGAGCTCGCCCTGTCCTCGGCCTGGAGCGGCCGCATGCTGGCCGCGGACGCGGAGGGGGCGCCGGTCGGCTTCACCTACAAGGACGGCATTGCCTGGGCCAACTGGTGGGTTATCCCCAAGGGATCGCCCAATGTCGAACTGGCGCATGAAGCGATCAACTTCGCGCTTGCCGAAGCCCAGCAGGCGAAGCTGCTCGAACTCAAAACCTATGGTCCGGTGCTGGCCAGCGCGACATCGGCCGCCGATGCCGAGACCAGGAAAATCCTCGTCATGTCGCCCGACAACATCAAGGACATGCTGATCCTGAACGAGGGCGAAGCCGACAAATACTCCGTCGCCTATGAGGAGAAGTGGAACCAGCTGATGCTCGAGTGATCCGCATCGGTCGGCATGGCGTATCCGAAGCGGGCACTATCCCCTGCTGGATCGAGCAGCGCACGGCGACGAGGGCTGCAAAAAGAACACTCCCGGAGCCGGGCTCCCGGGAGTGTTGGCATCGTTGGCTTGCAGGGCAGGATTTGAGTTTTCTGTCCCGCGGTTTTGGCTTGGCCTGGTTGCGGGCCCGCTGATGCAGGTTCCAATTGCCGGGGACCGTCATCCAGATACAAGAACAGCCCGGAGTGAGCCGGGCTGTTCTTGTATCTGG
>JAFKFE010000256.1:0-6960 GCA_017308345.1 Alphaproteobacteria bacterium
GCGCGACCGCGATCGCCGCCGTCGCGTTGGAGACGTTGTGCTGGCCCGGCATGGGGAGGCGCAGGCCGGTTATCGTCGCTGTACCGCGCCCCTTGCGGTCGCGGATCACCACGTCGAACTCCGAGGTCGCGCCCAGCATGCGATGGTTGGTGAAGCGCACGTCGGCCTGCGCGTTCTCGCCATAGGTGATGACGCGCCGGTCCTCGATACGCCCGACCAGCGCCTGCACTTCCGGATGGTCCGTGCACATCACGCCGAAGCCGTAGAACGGCACGTTCTCGACGAACTGGCGGAAGGCCTCGCGCACATTGTCGAAGCTGCCATAGTGGTCGAGATGCTCGGGATCGATGTTGGTGACGACGGCGATGTCGGCCGGCAGTTTCAGGAACGTGCCGTCGCTCTCGTCCGCCTCGACCACCATCCACTCGCCGTCGCCCATGCGCGCATTGGTGCCATAGGCGTTGATGATGCCGCCATTGATGACGGTCGGGTCGAGCCCGCCGGCCTCGAGCAGCGTCGCCACCATCGAGGTGGTCGTCGTCTTGCCATGCGTGCCGCCGATGGCGACCGCCTGGCGGAAGCGCATCAGTTCGGCCAGCATTTCGGCGCGGCGGACGATGGGAAGCAACTTCTCGCGCGCGGCCTTCAGCTCGGGATTGGATTTCTTGATCGCCGTCGAAACGACCACGACTTCGGCGTCACCGAGATTCTCGGCCTTGTGGCCGACGAAGCATTCGATTCCCTTGTCGCGCAGCCGCTGCACATTGGCGCCGTCGGCCTGGTCGGAACCCTGCACCTTGTAGCCGAGATTGTGCAGCACCTCGGCGATGCCGCTCATGCCTATGCCGCCGATGCCGATGAAATGCACAAGGCCGATCGTCTGCGGCATCTTCATGCGCGCGTCCTCCTGTAGTCCGAAACCGTTTTGCCGGACGCAATAGCCTCTGTCAGATCGGCGAGCAACCGCGCCGCGTTCGGTTTCCCGGCCGAGCGGGCAGCGGCGGCCATGATCGCCAGCCGGCCCGGATCCAGCATCAGCCCGCCGACGAGCTGCGCAATCCGTTCGGCCGAAAGCGTCGACTGCGGATGAAGCTCGGCCCCGCCGGCCGCGGCAAGCGCCGCGGCATTCGCCGCCTGATCGTGGTCGAGCGCGTGCGGATAGGGCACCAGCAGCGCCGGCCGGCCGACGACCGCTATTTCGGAGACGGTCGAGGCGCCGGAACGCGACATCACCAGATGCGCCGCCGCCATCCGTGCCGCCATGTCGGTGAAGAAGGGGGAGACCTGGACGTCGACGCCGAGCTCGGCATAGGCGGCCTTCACCCGAGCCACATCCTCGGCGCGCGCCTGCTGGGTGACCGCCAGTCGCTTGCGCAGGTCTTGCGGCAGCAGCGCGACCGCCGCCGGAACGGCATCGGAAAAGAACTGCGCGCCCTGGCTGCCGCCGAACACCAGCAAGCGGAACGGCTCGCCCTCGTTCGATGCCACGTAAGGCGTCTTCGCGGCCTCGATGACCTGTGGCCTGACCGGATTGCCGGTGGTCACCGTCTTTGCGCCGTCGGCGCTCGCGCCCTCGGGCAGGAAGCCGCCGGCAATCGCATCGACGCGACTTGCCAGGGCCTTGTTGGCGCGGCCCATGACGGCGTTCTGCTCATGGATCAGCGTCGGCACCTTGCGCCTTGTCGCCGCATAGAGCGGCGGCAACGTCGGATAGCCGCCGAAGCCGACGACCGCCTCCGGCTTGATCCTGGCGATGACCCTTCCCGCTTCGCGCACGCCCTGCCAGATTTTCCAGAAGGCCGAGGCCAGGGCGACCGGATTCTTCGAGCCCAGCGTCGCCGAAGGGATCGCATGGATGTCGGCGGCCGGAAACTGTCCGGAATAGCGCTCGGCGCGCCGGTCGGTGGCAAGATGCACCTTCCAGCCGCGTTCGATCAGCTCATGCGCGAGCGCCTCGGCCGGAAACAGATGTCCGCCCGTTCCGCCGGCTGCAAGCAGGATGACACCCTTCGCCATCCCGCCTCATTCCGCCGGGATTGCGCGCTGCGCGTGCACGTAGCCCGTCTGCTTGCGCCGTTCCGGTCGCTTGCGCGTCAATGCGAGCACCATGCCCATGGAGATGGCGATCGCGATCTGCGAGGAGCCGCCATAGGAGATGAAGGGCAGCGTCATGCCCTTGGCCGGCATCAGCTGAAGGTTCACGCACATGTTGATGGCCGATTGCAGGCCGAAGACGGTGACGAGGCCGCCCACCGCGTAGCGGGTGAAATCGTCGTGTTCCTTGAGCGCGATGCTCAAGCCGCGCAGCACGATGAAGGCGAAGATCGACATGATGAAGAAGCACATGATGAGGCCGAACTCCTCGCCCGCGACCGAGAAGACGAAATCGGTATGAGCATCCGGAACAATACGCTTGACGGTTCCTTCACCCGGCCCAACGCCAAACCAACTGCCGTTGATCAGCGCCTCACGACCCATGTCGACCTGGAACGTATCGCCTTCGCCGGTCAGAAACTTGTCGATGCGCAGGGCAACGTGCGGGAACACCGAATAGGCGGCGAACAGACCGCTTGCCCCGATGACGCCGAGAGCCACGATCCACAGCCACGGCAGGCCGGCCATGAAGAACATCACGCCCCAGGTGCCGGTCACCAGCATTGTCTGGCCGAGGTCGGGCTGCGCCACCAGGAGCGAGATGACCAGCGCAAGCAACAGCATGGCGAACAGATTGCCGGGAATGTCGGGCTGGCGCTTATGCTCGGCGAACAGCCAGGCGCAGATGATGACGAAGGCAGGTTTCAGGAATTCGGACGGCTGGATGGAAAGCCCGGCGAGCGACACCCAGCGGCGCGCGCCCTTCACCTCGACGCCGATATAGAGCACCGCCACCATCAGCACTAGCATGATGCAGAGCATCACCAGCGACATGCGCCTTATCTGCCTGGCCTGCAGGAATGAGACCGCAAGCATGACGATAAGCGCCGGGATGGTGAAGATGACCTGCCTGGTGGCGAAATGGAAGCTGCTGAGGCCGATGCGCTCGGCCACCGCGGGGCTCGCCGCGAAGGACAAGACGATGCCCAGTCCCATCAGCGACAGGAATGCCGCCAGGAACCAGCGATCGATCGTCCACCACCAGGTTGCGACCGGACTTTTGTCGAGACGGCTTGGCATCAACGTGGCCCTCCGATGGGTTTCACACCATCAATAGCAGTCGCAGCTTGCCTGAAGGCTTCGCCGCGAACTTCGAAATTCTTGAACTGGTCGAAACTGGCGCAGGCCGGCGACAGCAGCACCACGGCTTCCCCGCCGTTGTCGCTCGCGGCATCGCGGGCGGCATGCTCTACCGCCGCCGCCAGCGTTCCGGATATCTCGTAGGGCACGGCCTCGCCGAGCGTCGCCGAAAAGGCGGGCGCCGCCTCGCCGATCAGATAGGCCTTGGCGATGCGCGGGAAGAAGCCGCGCAACGGCTCGATGCCGCCCTCCTTGGGCAGGCCGCCGACGATCCAGTAGATGCGGTTGGCGAAGCTCGACAGCGCCGGGGCCGCCGCATCGGCATTGGTCGCCTTGGAATCGTTGACGAACAGCACATGGTCCTTGCGGCCGACCTGCTCCATGCGGTGCGCGAGCCCGGGAAAGCTTTCGAGCCCGGCCTGGATCTCGCCAAGCTCGAGCCCGACCTTCAGGCAGGCGACGACGGCGGCAAGCGCGTTCTGCGCATTGTGCTGGCCGCGCAGCGAGCCTATGCCTTCCAGGAAGGCGACGCGGCTGTAGCGGCCATGCACGGCTTCCATCAGATTGGTGCCGTCGGCGAAAAAGCCGTCGGTCAAAGGCAGGCGCTTGGAAATGCGGATGACCTGCCGCCCTGCCCGCTCCAGCCGGTCGGCGATCTGGGCGCACCAGGAATCGTCGACGCCGACGATCGCGGTGTCCGAGCCGGCGACCAGCCTTTCCTTGATCGAGGCGTAATGCGCCATCGTGCCATGCCGGTCGAGATGGTCGGGCGTCAGGTTGAGCAGGATGCCGGCGGTCGGGTTGATCGAGGGCGCGAGGTCGATCTGGTAGGACGAGCATTCCACCACATAGTGCCGCTTCGGTTCGGGCGGATCGAGCGTCATGATGGCGCGGCCGATATTGCCGCCCATCTGCGTGTCGCGGCCCGCGGACTGCAGGATATGCGCCGTCAGCGCCGTCGTCGTCGACTTGCCGTTGGTACCCGTGATGGCGATGAAGGGCGCTGTGGGCGCGCGCTTGATGCGTTCGCGGCAGAACAGCTCGATATCGCCGATCACCTCGACGCCGGCGCCACGCGCGAGCTCGACCGTCCAGTGAGGCTTCGGATGCGTCAGCGGCACCCCCGGCGACAGCACGAAGGCGGCGAAACGCTGCCAGTCCGCGGCGCGCAGGTCGCCGGTCGCAATGCCCGCGGCCGCCGCCTTGGCGACGCTGTCGGGATTGTCGTCCCAGGCCAGAACCTCGGCGCCGCCCGCGATCAGCGCGTGCGCGGTGGCGATCCCCGAGCCGCCGAGCCCGAAGAGCGAAACGCGTTTGCCTGAGAAAGAAGCGGCGGGGATCAAGCGTGCGTCCTATCTAAGCTTGAGGGTGGAGAGGCCGACCAGCGCCAGGATGACGGCAATGATCCAGAAGCGGATCACCACCTGGCTTTCGGTCCAGCCGAGCTTTTCGAAATGGTGATGGATCGGCGCCATGAGGAAGACGCGCTTGCCGGTCATCTTGAAGTAGCCGACCTGGATGATGACAGACAGGATCTCGACCACAAACAGGCCGCCGACGATGACCAGCACGATTTCGTGCTTGGTGGCGACCGCGATGGTGCCGATCAGGCCGCCCATCGCCAGTGAGCCGGTGTCGCCCATGAAGATCGCGGCCGGCGGGGCGTTGAACCAGAGGAAGCCGAGGCCGGCGCCGATCACCGCGCCGAGCACGACGGCAAGCTCGCCGGTACCGGGAACGAAATGGATCTGCAGATATTCGGCGAAGACCGCGTTGCCCGAAAGATAGGCGATGACGCCGAACGACGCCGCCGCGATCATGATCGGCACGATCGCCAGGCCGTCGAGGCCGTCGGTCAGGTTCACGGCATTGCCCGCGCCGACGATGACAAAGCAGGAGAACGGCACGAAGAACCAGCCGAGGTTGATCAGGAATTCCTTGGCGAACGGGAAGGTCAGCGACGACGAGAACGGGGCCTGGCCATTGTGCATGATCACCCACGCGGCGATTGCCGCGATGATGAATTCGATCGCCAGCCTCGCCTTGCCGGAAAAGCCCAGATGCGACTGCTTGGTGACCTTGAGATAGTCGTCATAAAAACCGATCGAGCCGAAGCCGACCGTGACCAGCAGCACCACCCAGACATAGATGCTGGACAGGTTCGCCCATAGCAGCGACGAGCCGATGATGCCGGACAGGATCATCAGCCCGCCCATGGTCGGCGTTCCAGCCTTCTTGAAATGCGTCTGCGGGCCGTCGGCGCGGATCGGCTGGCCCTTGCCTTGCCGCAGGCGCAGCGAATTGATGATCGTCGGCCCGAAGATGAAGACGATCAGCGCCGAGGTGATCAGCGCGCCGCCGGTGCGAAAAGTGATGTAGCGGAAGACGTTGAAGAACGAGATCTTTTCCGCAAAATCGACGAGCAGTGTGAACATGGTCCTTCCGTCCCCCGGAGCCCGACCTCAAGTCGGTACAATGTTTGTGGCTTCCGCCGGAAATTTGCCGAGCAACGCCTCGACCAGCTTTGAAAACCCGATGCCTTTCGACGACTTGACCATCACCACGTCGCCGGGCCGGACCGCTGAGATGACGACCGGCTTCAGTTCCTCGACGCCCGCCCGATACTCCGTCTGGACATCGGCCGGCAAAACCTCGGCCAGCGCCCGCATTTCCGGCCCGCCGAGAAAGACGTTGCGCGTGCCCGTGCCGACGATCAGTTCGGCCAGTGCCGCATGGAGCTTCGCCGAATGGCTGCCGAGCTCCAGCATGTCGCCGAGCACGGCGATGCGCCGGCCCTCGCCCGAGACCGGCGTGGCATTGAGCAGCGCCATCGCCGCCGCCATCGACGCCGGATTGGCGTTGTAGCTCTCGTCGATCAGCGTGATCGGCCCGTTCGGGTGGTGCAGGACATGGCGCCGGCCGCGCCCGCGTTCGGCCGAGAGATCGGCAAGCGCGGCCGCGACCTTGTCGAGATCGGCGCCGACAAGCTTGGCGGCGCCCAGCACGGCCAGTACGTTTTGCACCATATGGCGGCCGGGCGCCCCGACACGGGCCGTCAGGTCCTTCTTGCCGATCTTGGCGGCGATGTCGGAATGATCGGCGTGAAGCTCGCAGCTGGTCAGCCGGAAAGTCGAGCGGGCATTCTCGCCGAAGCCGAAGACATGCTCGACGCCGGCTTCCTTCGCCATCTTCTCGAGCAGCTTCCAGCGCTGGTCGTCACGGTTGAGGACGGCGGCGCCGCCGGGCTCCAGTCCTTCGAATATCTCCGCCTTCGCCTTGGCGATCTCGTCCAGGTTCTTGAAGAAGCCAAGATGGGCGGCGGCAATCATCGTCACGATGGCGACATGCGGCCTGACCATCTTGACCAGCGGCCTGATCTCACCCGGATGGTTCATGCCGATCTCGAAGACCGCGTAGTCGCAGTCCTGCGGCATGCGGGCGAGCGTCAGCGGCACGCCCCAATGGTTGTTGAAGGACTGCGCCGAGGCATGCACCTTGCGGACCGCCGACAGCACATGGCGCAGCGCTTCCTTGGTCGTGGTCTTGCCGGCCGAACCGGTGACCGCGATGATCTTGGCCTTCGAGCGGGCGCGGGCCGCCACACCGAGTTTCTCCAGCGCCGCAAGCACGTCCTGCACGACGATCATCGGCGCCGTCAGCCGGCCGAGCGAGGGCAGCTTGCCCTCGGCGACGACCAGCACGGCGGCACCCGCCTTCACGGCGGCG
>JAFKFE010000256.1:6969-12508 GCA_017308345.1 Alphaproteobacteria bacterium
GCACCCGCCTTCACGGCGGCGGTCGCGAAATCGTGGCCATCCATCGCCTCGCCCTTGATGGCGAAGAAGGCGTTTCCCGGCTCCAGGCTGCGGCTGTCGATCGAGATGCCGGTGATGCCTTCCGGCAGCGAGCCGATGGGCCTGCCGCCCATGGCTTCGACCAGCGCTTGCGACGTCCACAGCAAGCTCATGCGGCGCGCTCCGTAAGCGCCTCGCGCACTTCCTCATGATCGGAGAAGTGGAAGGTTTCGGCGCCGATGGTCTGGCCTTCCTCATGCCCCTTGCCGGCGACGATGAGCGTATCGCCGGCGCGAAGCATCGCCACCGCCTCGTGGATCGCCTTGCGGCGGTCGCCGATCTCGATGGCGCCGGGCGCCGCGGCGAGAATGGCAGCGCGGATGGTCTCGGGCACTTCCGTGCGCGGATTGTCGTCGGTGACGATGACGATATCGGCGAGCCGCGTCGCGATCTCGCCCATGATCGGCCTTTTTCCCCGATCGCGGTCGCCGCCGCAGCCGAACACCACGACGACACGGCCCGTGGTGAAAGGACGGACCGAGGTCAGCACGTTTTCCAGCGCGTCGGGCTTGTGCGCGTAGTCGACATAAACGGGAGCGCCGGCGGCAGTGGTGCCGACGAGGTCGAGCCGGCCCGGCGCGCCCTTCAGCTTTTCCAGCGCCGCCAAGGCTTTGTCGACCGGTGTTCCAGTCGAGATGGCAAGCCCGGCCGAGACCAGCGCGTTGGCGATCTGGAAGTCGCCGGCCAGAGGCAGATCGATCTCGTGCAGCACGCCGTCGGCCTCGACCTCGGCGCGCTGCCGGTGGCGCTCGTGCTCGACCCGCTTCAGCGTCAGGAAATCGCCATGGCGACCGACGGTCAGCACCTTGAGCCCTGCCGCCCTTGCGGCATGAACCGTCGGTTCCGACCACGGATCGTCGGCAAAGATGATCGCTGGCGCCCCCTTCGGCAGCAGCGTGTCGAACAGGCGCAGCTTGGCGCGGTGGTAGTCCTCGACGGTCGGATGGTAGTCCATGTGGTCGCGGCCGAGATTGGTGAAGGCGCCGGCCGCGAGCTTCACGCCGTCGAGGCGGCGCTGGTCAAGGCCGTGGCTTGAGGCTTCCATCGAGGCGTGTGTCACGCCGGCATCCGCCAGTTCCTTGAGCAGCCGGTGCAGCGCTACCGGATCGGGCGTGGTCAACGAGCCATATTCGTTGCGGCCGGGGGCCACCACGCCGGTCGTGCCGATCGAGGCGGCGGCGAAGCCCGCCTGCTCCCAGATCTGGCGGGTGAACGCGGCGACGGATGTCTTGCCGGCGGTACCGGTGACGGCGACCATGGTCCGCGGTTGGCGCCCGAAGAAGCGTGCGGCGGCGAGCGCCAGCGCATGGCGCGGATCATCTACGGCAAGAACCGGGATCGACAGGCCGGAAACGGCCGCGCCCTTGCCCGTGACGATCGCGGCGGCCCCCCGGCTGGCGGCATCGGCGGCATAGGCCGAGCCATCGGCCTTGCTGCCGGCAAGCGCGAAGAAGACCACGCCCGGTCCTACCTGACGGGAATCGGGGGAAAGGCCGGTAACCTCCAGAGCGGGGGAAGCTGTTCCCTCGACAGGCAGGATACCGGCTAGATCTTTTAGATGCATTGAGTCCCGTTCATCGCAACAAAATAGCGCGCCAATTGCCGGCGCGCCTGAGAATCACTGATAGGAAACCAGCGTTGCACCATTTTCATGGCTGAAATCTGGCTTCACGCCAAGCATGGCGGCCGAGCGCCTGATGATGTTGCCGGCGATAACCCCCGCATTGGCGGCGGCGACGTCCGTCATACCAGGCTTCTCCGGATGCGGCGCATCCGCAATCGTAAAGACGAGGTATTGCGGATCGTCCATCGGGAAGGCAGCGACGAAGGTGTTGAAGTTCAAGTCCTTCGAATAGCGGCCGTTGATGACCTTCTCGGCCGTTCCGGTCTTGCCGCCAACCCTGTAGCCGGGAACCCTGGCGTTTCTGGCGGAGCCCTTCTCGGCGTTGAGCGTATAGAGGTAGCGCATGCCTTCGACCGTCTTTTCGCTGACGACTTTCTTGGCCACCGCCATCGCCTCCTGCTGGCTGCGGACCAGGAATGTCGGCTCGATCAGGTAGCCGCCATTCATCAGCGCCGCGCAGCCGACGGCAGCTTGCAGCGGCGTCGTCGATACGCCGTGGCCGAAGGCGATGGTGAAGGAATTGACCTGTTTCCAGACCTTCGGTTCTGTCGGACGGGCGACTTCCGGCAGTTCGGTCTGCATCTTGTCCAGGATTCCAAGCCGGTGCAGGAATTCGCGATGCCCCTCGATGCCGACCAGTTCGGCCTCCCTGGCCGACCCGATGTTGGACGAATAGAGGAACACTTCCGGCAGCGACAGCACGCGATTCTTGCCATGGAAGTCGTGAATGGCCTGATGGCCGACCCGGATGGGATGCGAGGCATCGAAGCGGCTCGCCATCGTCGCCTTGCCGGAATCGAGCGCCATGGCCGAGGTGAAGCTCTTGAAGGTCGAGCCCATCTCATAGAGGCCAGCCGACATGCGGTTCAGCCGGTCCTTGTCCTGCGCGTTGTAAGGATTGTTCGGATCGAAATCCGGCACCGAGGCCATGGCTATGACTTCGCCGGTCTTGACGTTCAGCACGACGGCTCCGGCGCCCATGGCGCGATAGCGCTCCAGGCCGGCGGCGATCTCGTCGCGCACCACATGCTGGACGCGCAGGTCGATCGAGAGCTTTACCGGCTTCAGGTCCCTGGCCACCGCCAGGCCCGACGCCTGCAGGTCGCTCAGACCCTGCTCGTCGATATATTTCTCCATGCCGGAGATGCCCTGGTTGTCGATGTTGGTCAGGCCGACGACGTAGGATGAGGTCTCGCCGCTCGGATAGAAGCGGCGCTTTTCGGTGCGGAAGCCGAGGCCGGGGACGCCGAGCGCCATGATGTCGGCCTGCTGTTTCGGCGTCAGTTGGCGCTGCAGCCAGACGAAACCGGCACCGCTCTTGAGCTTGCGATAGGTCTGCTCGTAGTCGATCTCCGGCAACACGGTCGACAGCTTCTCGATCGCTTCGTCGGCATCGACGATGCGCCGCGGCTCGGCAAACAGCGACGCCGTCCTGATGTCGGTCGCCAGCACTTCGCCATTGCGGTCGACGATATCGGGACGCGACGCGGTGACCCTGCTCTGGGGGCCGTCCGACAGGTCCGGATTCTGCAGGCCGAGATAGACAAGCCGGCCGGCAATCGCCGAATAGATGGTGAAGAACACCGCCATCGTCATGACGATACGGGTCCTGGCCTTGCCGCCCGTCGCCTTGCGCGCCGCGTCGACGACGATCGAGCCGTCCTCGGCGGTCTTCTTCCGACGCTTCAGCCGGTTACCGATCCTTGGAAACCCGCTGATCATTGCACGGTGCTCCCGGTGACGACCGGGTCCTTGCCGCCCGCGGATCCTTTCCCGGAATTGTCGGCCATGCCGCCAAGCCGCTGCGAGGAAAGGTCCTCGATGGTCACTGGTTTCACCGGAATGTCGTCAAGGCCGCCGATCTGGTGCGCGCCAACCGGTTCGAGCCCAAGCTGGCTCTTGTAGACATCGGCAAGCTTCTGCAGCCGCGACGGCTGGGTAAGCAGGCTCCAGTCCGCCTTGAGGAGATCGATCGTGTCCTCCTCGTAGCGGATCTGCGCCTGTATCTTCTGCACGGCCGCCAGTTGCTCCTCGGCCTCGCGTTTGGTCTTGTAGGTCAGGGCCGCGGCCGAGACCATGACGGCGATCAGGACTATGTCGCTGGTACGAAACACGTGCTCACCGCTCTCCCGGCCATTCGACGGCGGGAAGCTTTGGAAGGCCGAAAATCGAAAAATCGCCCGCGCGGGCCGGCGCTTCGGTCCGCGTCGCCGCGCGCAGTCTCGCGGAGCGCGCTCGCGGATTGGCCGCTATCTCTGCCTCTCCCGGCGTCACCCCGCCGCCGGCCTTGCGGAAGGTCGCGAGGCGCGCGGGAGCATCGGGCATGTGGCGCGAGCCGCTGGCGGCTTCGGAACGGTCGGCGATGAAGCGCTTGACGATGCGGTCTTCCAGCGAATGGAACGTCACCACGGCAAGCCGTCCGCCGGGCTTCAGCGCGCGCTCCGCCGCCAGCAGTGCCCTTGCAAGCTCGCCGAGTTCGTCATTGACGAAGATGCGCAGCGCCTGGAAGACGCGCGTGGCCGGATGGATCTTGTCCTTCGGCCCTCGCCCGATATGCGTTTCGATGGCGTCGGCGAGATCGAGCGTGCGCTCGAAGGGCTTCTTCTGGCGCCGGCTCTCGATCATGCGCGCGATGCGGCCGGCATGGCGCTCCTCGCCGAGAAAGCCGAAGATGCGGGCAAGATCGCCGGCCTTGAAGGTGTTGACGACGTCGGCGGCGGAGAGACCCGCCTGCGCCATGCGCATGTCGAGCGGCCCATCGGCGCGAAAGGAAAAGCCGCGCTCCGCCTGATCGAGTTGCATGGACGAAACGCCGATATCGAGCACGACGCCATCGGCGCCCTCGACATGTTCGTCGAGCGTCGAGAACGGCGCCTGGACAAGCCTCAGCCGGCCGCCGGCCTGCCGTTCGAGCGCCCTGCCCGCCGCGATTGCGTCCGGGTCGCGGTCGATGGCAATGACGGAGGCGCCGCGGTCGAGGATGGCGCTGGTGTAGCCGCCGGCGCCGAATGTCCCGTCGACGATCGTCTCGCCGGCCTTCAGCGCGAGCGCCTCGAGCACCTCGGCAAGGAGGACCGGAATGTGGCGGGCCAGTCCGCCAACGGCGTGAGGATCATCGCCGTGGCCAGCCATCATTCCGATCGCTCCCCGGGCTTCGTCCCCTGCCGAAGCTGCAAAAGCCTGGCCCGCGCCTGCGCCCCATAGGCGGCAAGCCGTCCCGGCTCCCAAACCTGAAAGAAATTGCCGCGGCCGACAAAGGCCACCTCGTTCGAGATGCCCGTATGTTCGCGGATGAAATCGGTCATGGTGATGCGGCCGTCCTGGTCGAGCTTCAGAAACGTCCCGTCGCCATGGCAGAAGAACGACATGTCGTCCGCCGTCTGCAGGAACGGGTCCTCCAGCGCGATCCGCTGCTCGTAACGGTCGAGCAGGTCGAGCCCGCCGACATCCATGGCCGGCAGGTCCAGGCAACGCAGCGCGTAAAGCTCCGAATAGCCGCGCTTCTGGACCACCGAGCGAAAATGCGCCGGAACGGAGACCCGCCCCTTCGCATCGATCCTGTTCACCGCGTTTGACAGAAATCGGTCCAATGAACGCTACAGCCGCTTCCGCCGCCGCACCCCTTCCCATGTTGTTCTCCGCGCCCCTGCCGCGCTCGCGGCAAATCGCTTCATTCACCGGGGCGAAAGCCGGCAAACGCGCAACCGCCGCGGCTGCCCGATTGGCGGACGCTTCACCCTGACGCGGAACGAAAGCTTGATCTGGATGGGATATCATGGGGCACTATGGGCGTCAACGGGAACAGGCATCACAAAACACGCGCGCCACAACCAGAAA
>JAFKFE010000257.1 GCA_017308345.1 Alphaproteobacteria bacterium
GGCGGCACGAACTTGTCGAGCGCGTCGAGCACGCCCTTGCCGCCGGTGTCGACCGGGCCGGCGCCGGCCGTGCAGTCGGCGGGACCCGGCCACCAGGCCCATTCGACGCCCGAATGGTAGACGCCGAGATAGAGGCCGTAGAGCATGAGCAGGCCGCCGATCGCCAGCAGGCAGCGCGTCACCCAGGCCGGCGCGCGCAGCATCGAGGCGATCACCGCCAGCACCATCAGCGGCACGCCGACATAGTAGGGCGTGCGCTGCTGCAGGCAGAGATGGCAGGGGATGTAGCCGCCGATATACTGGAAAGCGAGCGCTGAACCGACGGTCGCGGCCATGGCGACGGCAAGAAACAGCGCCGCGCGGGTGCGCTGGCGTCCGGTGTCGGCATTCATGGTCGCTGTCATCGATGAGGTCCGTTCGTTGCGTCGCTATCCGTGGGCGTATCTGACGAGGATATAGAGCAAAATCAGGGCAGCGGCGCCGGCGCCGACAATCAATCCCAGGCGCTTTTCGATGAACTCCCTGATCGGCTCGCCATAGCGGCGCAGCAGCCAGGCAAGCAGCAGGAAACGCGCGCCGCGCGCCGCGATGGCCGAGACGACGAAGATCAAAAGATTGACGTGGAGCGCCCCGGCCAGAATGGTGACCACCTTGATCGGCGGCAGGTGCGCGGCGCCGGATGTGACCAGCAGCACCAGCATGAGCCCGGCGCCGGACGACTGCCACCTCTCAAACGTGTCAAGACCGCCAAAATGCTCCAGGATCGGCCGTGCTATCGTGTCGTAGGCATAATAGCCGATCAGCCAGCCGGCAATGCCGCCCAGCACGGACGCGACGGTGGCGGTCAGCGCGTAGCGATAGGCGCGCTCGGGTCGCGCCAGCGCCATGGGCAGGAACAGCACGTCGGCCGGTATGAAGAACACCGAGCTCTCGACAAAGGCGATGAACGCCAGCCACCATTCGGCGGATTTGCGCGCCGCCAGCGACAGCGTCCAGTCGTAAAGTCCGCGAAGCATCGGCTCTCCTAATGCATGTCGCCCGAGGCGCTTACCTGGTTTTGGGCAACGACAGGCGGGAAGACAAGAACTCAAAGCGCCGCAGTGGACGCTCACGGCGGAAGGTATTTCGATCCGCGACCTGTCTAGAAAGATTTCTCGCGCCGCACAATGACGGCGGTCCTTACGAAACCGTAAGACGTTGTCTGGCCGAAGCGGTGTCGTCAAATCCGCAACAGGCCAGTTGACGAAAGGCCGTCCGACCGTATAGTCCGCGCCCATCCAGGCCGCCCGGCCTGAGCCCCTATGGCGGAATTGGTAGACGCGCTCGACTCAAAATCGAGTTCCGCAAGGAGTGCTGGTTCGATCCCGGCTAGGGGCACCACCCTTCGCTCAGCGAGCTTCGGGCGGCATCCAACCCACACTCGTTTTGCGCCTGGTCTCTATCAGCAGCCCGGCAACTCGCCGTCCCCGCCGGTTTTCACGTATTTCGCCCCCTGGCGCGCGAAGAACTGCTTGAACCGGGATGTGCCGTCGAAATGGACCTCGAAGGACTTTCCCGTGACGATGTTGCGGATCGAGCCTGTGATGGACACGGCCTTCGGCCCCTGGCCTTCAGAGCCGATATTGTCATAGCCCGACGGAAAAGCGCCCAATGACACGGGCTCGCCGCCGCCAAGCTCATGGAGCGCGGTGGTGGTGCAGGTCACACCCTGCCAGGAGCCGAACGTATCGGTCACGACCACCGGATTGTCGCCGAAATCCGTCGACACCACCCACTCGGGCGGGCCACCCATGAGGCTGCCTTCGATCCCGTCGGGATATGCGCCCGTGACCTTGAACGTCGTTCCCTCGGGTTTCAGATAATGGACGGCCAATGCGCCGAAATCGTCGGGGCCGGCCGCCTCGACAGTGCCCGAACTGATGAGGACCGCGCCGGCCGGGGTCCATGCCAGCGCGCCGGGCCTGTACACCATGATCCCGCCGCTATCGAGCTCGACATGCTCCCGGCCGTCGCCGAACGCCGCCGCGAATGCTTTCGCCAATTGCTCGCCTTCGGGGAGCGCGCGCATCGCTTCCGCTCCCTTGCTGACCGGCACGTCGCCTATCGAGGCATTGAGCCCTTGGGCGAATGCGCTGTCCGAACTCTTTTGTAGGCCGATGCCGCCGGCAATAGCGGCCAGCATGATCGCTCCGGCGACGAAGGCTCGGTTTGAAAGAGTGGTTCTCGGCATGGTCACTTCTTCCGCTCCCAACGAACGTCCTCGGAGAATTCCCAGCAATCGGCCGTCGGGCGGAACAACAACTGGCCCTCGGCATCCGGATGCATGCCGTTCGGGATCGGCTTGCCGTTGGCGTCGAGCGGATTGCCAAGGTCGTCCCCGCCATCGGATTGGCCGTCATAGTGGATGCGCGACCATTCGACGGAGATGTCGTTGTCCTGGCTCTGGTTGAACTGGAGATCGAGATATTCATCGGCGTCGCCGGCGCGGGCCGGCTTCACCGGCTTGTAGTAGTAATCCTCCATCTTGACGGGAAAGTTCGGGTAGCTCGCGGCGTCGAAGGTCCGGGTCGAAATCTTCTCGCCTCGCGGACCCAGTACCGCGTGTCGAACCTTCGCCGCGCTATATTTCCGGCGAACGGCCTTCGAGTTCGCGAAGCTATCGAAGAAGGCCCGGTAGTCGCGGGCCTTGCAGGCGTTTTGGGCCAAATCGAGCGCAATCCGGTCAGATTCGCCGAGAGCCTGCGTGGCGGCGCTCTCGGACGATGCCGCCTCCGCGCTCTGTGCCAGTTTCACGGAAAGGGAAGATTCATTGGAACCGGCTTGGGAGTTTTCGCGGGCGCCCAGAACACTGACCGGAAGAAGCAGGGTCAGCGCTAATGCGCGGGTACGAACACGGATCACTATCGGCTACCTCGCTCGTCGGACAGATCATCGGTCCTTTCAGGCTACAAGGAGGCTGCGCGGACGGCACTTGCGAAGGCGTACCGGTGCATCGCCATTCGTTGACGGAGTCCGGTGCCGTTGGCCACAGATGAGCTGAAGGGTCGGGAGAGATGCCGGATGGAAAACACCAAGCGTCGGCTGGACCGCGATGGCGTTTCGTTGAATCGCCATCACGATCCAGCTCGTTGTTGGAGCATGATCTTTCTCCGAAAACCGGTTCCCGCTGTTCTGGACCATGCTCTAGGGATGGCCATGGCCTGCGCGGTGGTCCTTTGTCCGCCGGCCCCGGCTCATGCGAGCGGGCAAATGCCTATCCTCGCCGTGTCGGTGAGCTTCAAATCGCATCAGGCGTGCGTCGCCGCGCTCGAAGAGGCCTACGCGGAGGACCGCAAGCAGGTCATTCCACTGAGGGTGGAAGCCAATGGCGACAGGCGGGAAGTCAGCCTGACGACCAAAGGAGTGGAACGCATCGGCCCCGAGCTGGCGCTCTATGACGCGACGGTCTGGTATCACAATGGCGGACTGCGCGCCGATCTGCCGGAACGACAGATCGAAACCAGCCATAGCTACGAGCACCGCATCCGCCGATGCGATGGCAATGCAATGAGAACCTCGGGGGAGCAGGGCTATACGCTCAGCACCTTCGATCCCGCACCGGATCGCCCGAAACCGTGAGGCGTCTGGCGCTGGTGGCACTGGCGATCTCGTGCCCGCACACGACCCCATCGCAGGCGGAGCCGGCCGCGTTCTCGCTGGAGACCCGCCTGTCCTCCGATCTCGACAAATGCATATCGGCGAGCGGCGGAGTGACGACCGTCATGCGCGACTGCGTGGCGCAGGAATATGCGCGCATCGACCGCTCAACATCGCCTGGCGCGCGGCCATGTCCCGCATGCCGAACGACGAGGCGCGGTCCCGGTTGCGGCAGCTTCAGCGCGAATGGATCAAGACCCGTTGGGCTGAATGTGACGAACAGGTGGCGCAGTCGGGCATGGCCGGCGGAACGGGCAGTCTGCTCATCCACGACAACTGTCAGCTCGGGGTTATCGCGCGGCGCATCTCCTGGCTCGAAGACTATCGCCCTGAGCCGAGCGAAACGTCGGTCGCGCCGAGGCGTCAGGTTTTGCCACCCGTTATTTCCGGGCCAGGTAGCCTTGGCCCTTCAGGCAGGACGTCATCTTGTCCCGGGCCTTGAGCCCGCTGTGCCATGCACCTTTCGCGATCGTCTCGCCGTTCAGTCTGAGCTCGAAATCCTGCCGGTCCTCGATCGCGCCGATGAGGGTCGCTGGCGTGTGGACGTTGAACAGCACCATGCCCATCGACTTGACCGATCCGAAGTGGATGTTGAGCGCCCGCACCCGCTGCACTTCACCGGACTG
Source organism: Alphaproteobacteria bacterium (assembly GCA_017308345.1). Classification (GTDB taxonomy): domain Bacteria; phylum Pseudomonadota; class Alphaproteobacteria; order Rhizobiales; family Rhizobiaceae; genus Mesorhizobium. Next base: position 4,323 of record JAFKFE010000257.1, read on the forward strand.
TATGAGTTCCATCTTGACAGTGCGCGGCTGCTTCACGCTTGGGATGCGCGCGCCGAAGAAGCCCAGAAGGGTCAAATCCAGCCCGCCGCCAAGATGGATGAACGAGACGCCGCCATTTCGGGTCCAGAAAGTAGCCGCGCAGGATCTGAGTGATTGTTCGGGACCAGATGCATGATACGTCCAGGTGCCCCGTTTCAAGGCCCGATAGGCCGGGTCCTGAGCAAATCTCTTTTCCTCCTCCTGGCGGTGAGTCTCCTGGCTGTGCCTCACCCAGTCCGCCCAGGCCTCGGGCGGGAAGGAGACAAAGGAGTTCGGCGCGTAGCCTGGCCCTGACGAGTCTGCCTCCTGGTCTTCGGCGACCTGTTCGTTCAGTTCCCTGATGGCCTCATTCAACCGGTTTTCCTCAGCCTGTTGGGCCTGGACCCGCTGCTGGTCTTCCCATATCGCATCCTGACCGAATGCCGATGTGGCGATCAACCCGACAAGGCTAGCCGACATCACCTTGGCCAACGAACTTCCCTGCATGTCTTTTCCTCAATTGAACGACGAAGGAGTGCTGCAGGCCGCATATCGAAGCTGACAGTTGCTTGCCGCTTCGGAGCAACTGCGCAGCGCGAGCTCGCCCGCCGTCTCCATGGTTCCTGCGTAGGCCACGCCAACCTGCCGGTCGTCGCCGGTGGCGTAGGCGGTGCACTGATTTCGATAGGTCAAGCGGATACGGCATTCGCCGGCGCCGCCACTTTCTTCGCACTGGCGCAGCGCGCCCGAGGCCGCGGACGCTTCGTCCATCCGGCCGCGGGTCGCGCCGAAGCCGTTGCCGCCAAGGGCGATGGCGCCCCAGCGAGGCTCTTCAGCCCGTACGGGCTGCGTGAAGATCACCGCTCCGCTGAACAGAAAAAATGCAAGATGTTTCATGCGCTCAGTTAGGCCAAGGGCCTGACATGCTTGCAATCGACCCGGATGTACCGGTTCCTCGCGCCGGGGGCATCGGCTGTCTCCTTGCCTTCATCGGCGGCGTCGGTGCCTGATCAGACGATAGGACGGGTAACTCAAGGCTGCGAGCAGATAGACGATCATGATCTTCATCGCGCTCGACTGGCTTCGACAGGTGAAGACCGTCACCGTTGCCGTGCCCGCATAGTCCCGGGTGCTGGGCGCGCCGTGCGTGTCTATGCTGCCCCGCAGGCAATCACCAACCGTGAAGGGAACATCCTCCTGGTGTATCGGCTCGACCTTGATCGCCGGATCGGTCCACTTCGCGGGCGTCCAGCCCCTCAGGTCAGGACGCAGGAACAGGATTCCGACGACCAGCGCCAAACCGAAAACGGACAATCCGGTCCAGATTCTCATTGCGCTTCCTTCAGGCATTCGACCCCGAGGGACGCGTGGTGGACCGACACGTCACGCGGTTCGTCATGCCGCCGATGTACCGGTTCCGCATCCGCTGCTGACAACCCCGGGTGATCGCGCGATGAAACGTCATGTCGATCACGCTTCTATTTCGCGGCAAGGCCCGCGGCAGGAATCGCGTCAAGCGTCGACCCTGCAATCCTGGCAACGACCTCCTTGCGGGTAGAGGCGTCGAGCAGTCGCATGACCTGAGAGATGTGATTGCGGACCGTGAAATGGGACAGGGAAAGCTTGCGACCGATTTCCTTGTTCGACAGGCCCTCTGCCAAGAGGTCAAGGATATCGCGCTGCCGGACCGTCAGCTCGGGGAGTCCGATGTAAGCCTGGCCCTCGCCGGCCTTGCACCAGGGCGAGGAAGGCGCGTCCCCGGCGAACCGGACATGCAACCGGCTCCCTTGCGGAAGCGCGGCGCGGATCACTCCCAGAATGCTCGCGTCATCGGTCTCGATGGCCAAGTACAGTATTGTCTTTCTACCGGTTTCGCTCAGCAGTCGCTGTGGGATAGCCACGTGCCTGCTCCGCAACGCATTGTCCCTGCCGGATCTGTGGCGGGGCCTTTCGAAATCCCGCGCGGAATTTCCGTAAGACGACTTGATTTTACTCATGTCGGACAGGCTAATGCCGTTTTGAATTCCGCCGTATCCCCTAACCTGCCAGTGGCGAACGACCGGCGGTGGATGGCGGAACAATTCTACCAATGGCTATTTTGGGGGGGCGAGCGGCACGCTGCGTCGGATTCGGAAAGGAGACCGGGCCCATGAATCGGGCGGGCGCGACAATGATGGATGACACGCGCGACTTCAGGGCAAGCCTGCGCGGGGCGACGTTGCGCCTCAGCCTGATCTACTGGGCCTGTATGTTCGTCGCCGACAGCGTCCTGGGCTACTTCATCGGCATAGATCCGATCGAGTCCGCCCCGCTCAAATTCATCATGTTCGGATCGAGCGCGATCATGACCTATGTCATGAGCATGCTGCTGTTTCGGATGCGAAGCGTGTCCTTCACCCGCAAAGCCCTGCTTTGTTTCCTGATGACGGCAGTGGGAGCCCCGATCTTCGTAACGATCGATTTTCTCAATTACATGCTCTGCCAGTATCCCAAGCCGGTGAAATTCGATCCCGTCTATTCCGGCTACACTCTGATCGAGGGCGCTTCGATGCTCTTCGGCTGGAGCTGCCTCTTCGTGGCGCTGCTGTAT
>JAFKFE010000258.1 GCA_017308345.1 Alphaproteobacteria bacterium
AAAGCCGCCTGCTGCCGGAGGCGCCTGGGATATCGTGGCAAACATCTCGCGGTCGGAGGCTTGGGGCAAACCGGCCTTTGCTGAAGAGGAATTGGAGAGAACTTTCGTGAAGCCGGGACGGGAAGGCGCTGTACAGTCAATATCGAGGCGTCATCCGAATGATTGATGAAAAGACTTCTGTTGCGCGCGATGGTCGAAATTCACCTCGGCGGGGCACTGAATGTCTTCAGCATATTTGCACTCAGAAGCGGTGAATCAAAATCTTGAGGTGGATTGTCGACCAACGATAACCCGCCGATGGTCAGACATATCCGAATACAGTCTTGACGAGGGGGGGCCGACCTGGCGTCACTATCAACAGATGGGCGCCGACTTTGCCAACGTTCCCGTCTTCGATCACCTCAGGATCGTCGCAAGGCAATATCCCGACAAGCTCGCGGTCAGCGACGGCCCCAACCGTCTGACCTATTCGGAGCTTTTACAGGCGGTCGGAATCCTTCAGGCCAACTCGGCCTGGTATCCTGTGGCGATGCTGGGGGCCATGATGGTCGGGCGGCCTTCCGTTCCGCTCAACATAAGAGATCCCGGCCCTCGGATCATTGAGATTGTCAATGCCGCGCGGCTCGGCGCCATCATAGGCGCAGGCGAGGTTTGTCCGGTCAATTTGGCACGGGATGTCCTATGGATCGACATTGCCGCTAGCGTCGCGCCGAACAGTCGGCAGGCATCACGGCAATCGCAACCCACTTCCGTTTCCGTCGATGCACCAGCGATGGTGCTTTACACCTCAGGCAGCACAGGACGCCCCAAGGGAATCGTCAACAGCCAACGCAGCCTGCTGTGGCGGGTTCGGCAATATGTCGACGCGTGCCACATCAATGCGGATGACGTTTTCCTGCCGCTAACCGGGCCCGCCACGATTGCTGGTTGCCGGGAAATTTTTGCCGCTCTGCTGACGGGCGCCACTTTGCATCTTCTCGAGGTGGAGACGGTCGGCCTACGCGCCGTGCGCGCGCGGTTCCAAGCTGAAGGCGTGACGGTTGCCTATCTTGTGCCGGCGCTGCTTCGGGCGCTTTTGACCGAGGCCCCCGCCAATGCATTCCGGTCACTCAGAGTGGCCCGGCTCGGTGGTGAGAAGGTCACGTGGACGGATATCGAATTGCTGCGCAAAGCCGTTTCGGACCAGTGCCTGATCCAGATCGGCTACTCGTCGACCGAGACCACTGGTTCGCAATGGTTCTTGCCGCCGGACTGGCCCGAGCAGGGCGCCTCTGTCCCCGTTGGCAGGCTGCTTCCCGGGATGGCATTCGCCATTGTCGACGACGCAGGGCGCACGGTTGGAGCCGGCGAGAGCGGAGAGCTTCTGATCCGAAGCCCCTACGTTCTGCTTGGTCACTGGGAGAACGGTGTCGTCGTTCCCGCGCAACAGGCCCCGGACGATCCCAATGTTCGGGTCTTTGCGACGGGCGACCTCGTTCGGCTGGACGATGATGGCCTGTTGCGGATCGTCGGTCGCAAAGGGCGTCAGATCAAGATCAATGGTCGACGCGTTGAGCCCGCCGAGCTCGAACGCGTCCTCCGTTGCGCGCCTTTGGTGGCGGATGCGGTGGCAATTGTGACGCCAGCGGAGGAACTTGTCGCGTTCGCGGTTCCCAGGCGCGCCGCCAGGGTTGCTTTTGCGGAGGAGCTTCGACAACTCGTCAAGACAACGTTGCCGGCGCCGCTGCGTCCCTTGCGGTTGCATGTCATCACCGCGATCCCGCGCCTGACGGGGGGAAAGGTCGACCTGGCAAAGCTCGCCAGGATGGATCGTTCGAAGAGAAGGACGGCGCCGGCTCCCCAGTCGCCCACGCTCGGACCACCCCCCGCCGGACGCGAACTGAATATCCGGCAACTGGTTCGGCACGCGTGGATGCAGGTTCTCAACACAGATGTCGCCGCGGGAAACTGGGATGAGGTAGGTGGAGACTCGCTGCGGCTGCTGCATTGCGTCATGGCAATCGAGAGCGCTATCGGGCAAGAGATCGGTCTTGAGGCCTTCACCATTGGCATGAGCTTCGACGAAATGGTTGAGGCGGTCATGGCCGCGCAGGCAGGTGAACGCCGCGGGAAAAAGCAGCATCCCCCGGTTCTTTTCTTGTTTCCAGGGTCCGTCGGCTATGGTCCGAGCCTGGCTGCGTTCGCAGCCGCCATGGGCAAAGTCGCCCGGGTGAGCCCCATCAGGTACCCCGGCCTCACCGCCATATTGGAGGGAAACAACAGTCTCGCCGCCATGGCTGCCGCCGCGCTCGAGCAGATAAACCGCGCCGAACCCACTGGCCCCGTGCGACTGCTTGGCCATTCGCTCGGCGGCGCGGTGGCGTTCGAGGTTGCGGCACGGCTCCTGGCCGCTGGGCGATCGGTAAGGTTTTTGGGTATCCTCGATACGAGCCTTCTGGACGAGCCCAGCAACCATTGGGAGACACTTAACCGGACATTCCATCGGATTCGGACGAATCGCATATCCGCCCACCGAGTGGCTTGCCGGGTCTTGGCCAAGATCACCGTTGCAATCGGCTGCGAGGGCTACCTCGCCAGGATCCTCGACCGCTTTGCCAAGGGAGAGTTCAACCCGACGAGCTTCAGAACCAAGCTGGAACTGCAGGAGGTCTTGCGGGCGCAGTCTTTCTTCCGGTGGCTTGATGCGCCGAAACCGGCTCTGCCGATCGCCGGGACCTTGTTTCGGTGCAGTCGGGAGGGAATGCCACGGGCTTTGGGCTGGGATAGCGCTTTGGCGCATCTCGACGTGGTGCCGATCAAGGGCAACCACATCGACCTTGTCATAGAGCCTCATCTCGCCTTCAACCGTCCACTCATCGAGACGGCCATCGTGCAAACCTACTCCCCGGCCGAGTCTCGCAAAAGGGAGGATCTCCCATCGACATGATTTCGCAATTTGGCAAGGACGTGCTGGCGCTCGATCCTCGTGCGGAAGTTGATCGCATCGTCGACACTTTGCGCCAGCAGGTCCTTGGCACGCTCCATCGTCGTGGCGTGGTCGTTGGCCTTTCCGGCGGCATTGACAGCTCCGTCGTCGCGACCCTTTGCGCGCGCGCCCTCGGGAAGGACAAGGTCTTGGGACTATTCATGCCGGAGCGGGATTCGTCCGGCGACTCTCTGAGACTTGGCCGCCGTGTCGCGGCACAGCTCGGCATTGAAAGCGTATTGGAAGACATCGCGCCGGCATTGGAGGGTGTTGGAGCCTACCGCCGCCAGATCGAGGCGATCCGGACCGTGGTTCCCGATTATGGGGATGGCTGGAAATGCAAGCTGGTGCTCGCCTCGGTTCTCGAGAGCAGCGGCCTCAACATCACCCGGCTCACCGTCCAGGATCCGCAGGGCAAGGTCGACACCGTGCGTCTGCCGCCAGCAGCCTACCTGCAGCTTGTCGCTGCGACCAACTACAAGCAGCGCCTGCGCAAGATGACGGAGTACTACCACGCCGACCGCCTGAAATACGCGGTTGCGGGAACACCGAACCGCCTTGAGTACGACCAGGGTTTCTTCGTCAAGCAAGGTGACGGGATCGCCGACCTGATGCCGATCGTCCACCTCTACAAGACCCAGGTTTATCAGCTCGCGGAATATCTTGGGGTGGACGAGGAAATCCGGAAGCGGCAGCCGACCACCGACACATTCTCCATGGCCCAGAGCCAAGAGGAGTTCTATTTCGCGCTGCCCTATCACCTGATGGATCTGTGTCTTTACGGCCTGAACCACGGGATTGCCAGCGACGAGGTCGCGGCAGCCGCCGGCCTCACCGAGCCTCAACTGCAGAAGGTTTTCAAGGACATCGACGCGAAACGGCGGGCCGCCTACTACCTTCACGCGCGACCCTTGCCGTCGGTGGAAATCGGCGAGGGTTGACCGGGGATGTGTGGCATCGCTGGAATTGTGTCACTGAACGCCGCGGCGGCCTCTCCCTCGCGTGAGGCGCTGTTGCGGATGGTGGGCGCGTTAGCTCATCGCGGCCCGGACGAGCGCGGCCTTTACCGGGACAGACGTGCGGGGTTGGCGCATGCGCGCCTGTCCGTCATCGATCTTTCCAGTGGCCAGCAGCCGCTTGCGGACACCGGCGATACGACCTGGATCGTGTTCAACGGCGAGATATTCAACTACGTCGAACTGCGAGAAAAGCTGATTGCGCTCGGCCACCGCTTCCGAACCCGCAGCGACACGGAGGTCGCTCTCCATGCCTATTGCGCGTGGGGCGAGGCAGCCTTCGAGCGGATGAATGGCCAATGGGCAATCGCAATCTGGGACTCGATGGCAGGTCGTCTGGTATTGTCGCGCGACCGGTTCGGCATTTGCCCCCTGCATTTCTGTGAGCACGCGGGCCGCCTTTATTTCGCCAGTGAAGTGAAGGCCATTTTCGCGGCCGATCCAACCATACCTCGCGCCTTTGATCCCGCCGGCATCGATCAGACTTTCACGTTCTGGACCGTCGTTCCGCCGCGAGGGGTATTTGAGGGAATCCGTGAACTCGTGCCAGGGCATGTCCGCACGTACCAGGATGGCACCGTTCGCGAGCAGGCCTTTTGGCAGCCTTCCTATCCCGAAGATTTCGGGCCGTCGCACGGCCGGTTCACCGGAACGCGCGATGAGGCGGTGGATCGTGTACGTGGCGCCCTTGAGGCCGCGACGGAGCTTCGAATGGTGCGCGCCGACGTGCCGGTCGGATGTTACCTCTCCGGTGGGCTGGACAGTTCGCTTGTGGCGACACTGGGAAGGCGCTTCGCCGGCCGACGTTTCCAAACCTTCTCTTTGCGCTTTGCCGACGCCGAATATGACGAGACCCGCTTCCAGCGCCTTGTCGCCGAAGCAACCGGCAGCGAGCACCATGAGGTGGTGGTTTCGCGAAGCGATATCGCCGCCATCTTTCCGGAAGTGATCGACCACACCGAGCGCCCCATATTGAGGACCGCCCCGGCGCCGCTGTTCCTGCTCTCGAGGCTGGTGCGCGAGCGTGGCATCAAGGTTGTGCTGACCGGCGAAGGGGCTGATGAAATGTTCGCCGGCTACGACCTGTTCCGCGAAGCCAAGGTCCGTCGGTTCTGGGGTCGCCTGCCGGCGTCGACGCGGCGCTCGCGGCTCCTGGAGCGGCTTTATCCCTACCTCAGCCGCTCGCCGGTGCAACAGCAGGCGATGGCGCGCCAGTTCTTCGGACGCGGTATCGAGGCCCATGACGCGCCCGGCTTTGCCCATGACACGCGCTGGCGCAGTACCAGCGCCATCAAGCGATTGTTTTCCGCGGACCTGCGGGCCGAATCCCAGCGCTATGACGCTGTGTCCGAGCTGCTCGCTGGCTTGCCTCCGAAGTTCTCGGGTTGGAGTCCTCTTGCGCAGGACCAGTATATCGAGGTCCAGACGTTGATGTCGGGATATCTGCTTTCCTCGCAAGGCGACAGGATGCTGATGGCTCACTCCGTCGAGGGCCGCTTCCCGTTCCTTGACGATGAACTTGTGAGGCTCGCGAATTCACTTCCACCCTCTTACAAGCTGCGTGTCCTCGACGAGAAGCACGTGCTGAAACGCGTGGCGGAGCCGATCGTGCCCTCCGAGATCGTGTCGCGCAAGAAGCAGCCATTCCGGGCACCTAACGCGCTCTGCTTCGCCTCCGATGCCGCACCGGAATACATTCGCGAAGCGCTTTCGGAGACGGCGATACGCAAGGCGAACGTTTTCGATCCGACTTCGGTCACCCGCCTGCTCGCGAAATGCCAGGCCAAGGCTGGTGATGGTGATCTTTCAAATGTCGACAACATGGCGCTCGTCGGCGTTCTGTCGACCCAACTCCTTCACCAGCAGTTTGTCGCGGGCTGTCCCAGCGCAACCCGCGCGCATGGCCTCGTCGTCGACGTTGACCGCGAACATCGGGAAGAGTGCTTGCATGTTGCATGATGCTGTACCTCTGTTGCACGACTACCTCGCCCACTCCGCCGGCCGACTCGGCGGCCAGGTGGCATTGGTGTGCGGCAAGCAACGTGTCACCTATGGTGAACTCGAGGCGCGCGCCAATGCGATCGCCCAGGATTTGGCTGCATCAGGGGTCGTGCGCGGCGATCGCGTGGTGATCTTCGCCGACAACACAGTCGAGACGGTGGTGAGTTTTTGGGCGGTGCTCAAGGCGAATGCCGTGGTGTGCATCGTCAACCCGCTCACCAAGAGCGACAAGCTCGATTATCTGCTCAACGACTGCCGGCCGGCGGCGCTGATCACGGACGCGCATCTGCACTCGATCTTCCGCGAGCCGGCGCGCAACTGCCTGTCGCTTCGGCGGATGCTCGTTTCCGGATCGATCGATGATGCCGAGCTCTCCCGATTGCCGAATGCAGTGCGCTGGGACATTGCGGTCGCCTCGGGCAATTGCTCGCCGCCGGCGCGGCGCTGCATCGATGTCGATCTTGCCGCCATCATCTACACCTCCGGCTCGACCGGTGAGCCCAAGGGCGTAATGCTGACGCACCGAAACATGATGACCGCGTGCGCGTCGATCGTTTCCTACCTGGAGCTTGCCGAGGACGAGGTGATCCTCAATGTCCTGCCTCTCGCCTTCGACTATGGCCTCTACCAGATGATCATGGCGTTTCGCACCGGGGCTCGGCTGGTGCTCGAACGCTCATTCGCCTTCCCGGCCCAGGTCCTTGAGCTGATCAGGCAGGAAGGTGTTACGGGTTTTCCTGGCGTGCCGACCATCTTTGCGGCGCTCTCCGAACTCAAATCCCTCAAAGATCGCGATTTTTCGAGCATTCGCTACGTCACGAACACTGCGGCTGCCTTGCCTCTCAAGCATATACTCATGCTTCGGGAGCTGTTTTCGAGCGCGCGTATCTATTCGATGTACGGCCTCACCGAATGCAAGCGTTGCACTTATTTGCCGCCGGAGGATCTGGAGCGAAAACCGTCGAGCGTCGGCATCGCGATCCCGAATACGGAAATGTGGATCGTTGACGAGCATGACAGACGGGTCGGTCCCGGCGTCGTTGGCCAGCTTGTCATTCGCGGCGCGACGGTGATGAAGGGATATTGGGGCAAGCCCGAGGCGACGGCCAGGAAGCTCAAACCCGGCCCGTTGCCGGGCGAACAGGTCCTGTATACCGGCGACTATTGCCGGATGGACACGGAGGGTTACCTCTACTTCGTCGGTCGTGGTGACGAGATCATAAAATCGCGCGGCGAAAAGGTGGCGCCGAAGGAAGTGGAAAACGTCCTTATGGAGATTCCGGGAGTTCGAGAGGCGGCGGTCATCGGTGTTCCGGACGACCTCCTAGGGCAGGCGGTGAAGGCGTTTGTCGTCATCGAGCGTGGAGCAACGATCGGCGAAAAACAGCTGCAGAAAGAG
>JAFKFE010000259.1 GCA_017308345.1 Alphaproteobacteria bacterium
GATCGGCTCGACGATCACGTCGACCTTGCCGCCGAAGCCGCCGCCGACGGTGCCGCCGACGAAGTGCAGCTTCGAGCCCGGCATCTGCAGGATGATCGAGGTGTTGTCGAGGGTGAAGAACATCGCCTGCGTGTTGGTGTAGCAGGTGAAGCGGTCATTGCCCTCGGGCGCCACCACGCAGCCGGTGGTCTCGGTCGGCGCATGCTCGATCGGCGAGGACTGGTAGCTCTGTTCGAGGATATGGTCCGCCTGGGCGAAGCCCGCCTCGACGTCGCCGAAGCGCACCTTGCGGCACTCGCCGCTGTCATATCGGTAGTAGTTCTGGCCGTGATACTCGTTGACCAAAGGCGCGCCGGGCTTCAGCGCCTCCTCCATGTCGAAGACGGCCGGAAGCACCTCATAGTCGACCCTGACCTTGGCGGCGGCTTCCTGCGCCGCGCGCTCGGTCTCGGCCAGCACCGCCACCACGGACTCGCCCTTCCAGCGCACCTTGCCGTCGGCCAGCACGGTCTCGTCCTCCGGCCCGATCTGGATCAGGATCAGGATGGTGTAGACGTTGTGCGGTACGTCCTTGGCGGTGAGGATTTTCACCACGCCTGGGTGCTTCTCCGCCTCTGAGGTGTCGATCGAGCGGATGCGGGCGTGGTGGTGCGGGCTGCGCACCATCTTCAGATGCAGCATGCCCGGAAAATTGCGGTCGGCGAAATAGGCGGTCTTGCCGGTGACATGTCCCGGCGAATCGAGCCGCGGACGACCCTGGCCGATCTCGTGCAGGCCGTCCTTGCGGACATCGGCGAAATAATCCTTGCGCAGTTCCATGGCTGTTCCTCAGGCGGCGTTCTGCGAGTTGGCGCGCGCGGCGGTCAGCACCGCCTGGATGATCGGCTCGTAACCGGTGCAGCGGCAGATGTTGCCCGACAGCGCCTCGACCACGTCCTCGCGGCTCGGGTTCGGCGTGCGGTCGAGCAGCACTTTGGCGGCCATGATCATGCCCGGCGTGCAGAAGCCGCACTGGGTGGCGAAAGCATCGAGGAAGGCGCGCTGCAGCGGATGCAGCACGCCGCTCTCGGCGAGGCCGGCCGTCGTCTTGATGTCGGCGCCGTTGCAGGTCTCGGCCAGCGTCAGGCAGGAGAGCCTCAGTTCTCCGTCGATGATGACCGAGCAGGCGCCGCATGTGCCCTGATGGCAGCCGCCTTTCGGCGAGGTGTCGCCGATCTTGTCGCGCAGTGCGTGGAGCAGCGTCGTTCCGCTTTCGACGAACTCGGCTTTCTCCGAGCCGTTGAGTGTGAATTGGACAGGTACCTTCGCCATTTTTCCTCCCTGCGCGCTTGCCCGGATGAACCGGACAGACGCGCGCCCCCCACGAATGTCAGCTCAGCAACAGTCGCCCGAGATGGACCGGCAGGACCTGGGCGCGGTACCAGGCACTGGCGACCGGGTCGGTGATCGGCGAGATGCCTTCGCCCGCGGCGGCAAGCGCCGGCGCGATCTCCTGCGGCGTGAGCTTGCAGCCGAGCAGCGCCTTCTCCGTCGCTAAAGCGCGTATCGGCCTATCGGCCATGCAGCCCAGCGCGATCCGCGCCGAGGTCACCGTGCCGTCCGCCGTCCGCTGTAGAAGTGCCGCGATGCTCAGCACCGACACGCCTTTCGGCTTGACGCGCGACACTTTCAGGAAGCGGAAGCTCTCCGCCCCGGGCAGTGAAAAGCCGACAGCCGTGACGATGGCGCGGCTGGTGTCGCGGCTGGCCAGGAAGGTCTCGACCGGCATTTCGCCGTCGTCGGTGACGACCGTCGCATCCAGCGCCAGTAACGCCGCGGCGAAGTCGCCATAGGGGGCGGGCGCGAACAGATTGCCGCCGACCGTCGCCATATTGCGGATCGCCGGTCCGCCGACAGCGCGCGCGGCCGGCGCGAGCGCGGCAAGGCCGGGGTGGCCGGCAATTGCCGCCATGGTGACCGAAGCGCCGAGCCGGACCTTGTCGCCGGTAACCGCGATCCGCGATAGGCCTGGATCGTCGACGCGGATCAGGCTGGAGACGGAAACGTCGCCTTCATTGGCCGCACGGATGACAAGCGTGCCGCCGCCAAGATAGCGGGTGCCCGACGCCTGCAACGCGGTGTTGGCGTCTTTCACGCTCGAAAAAGTCCGTAGCGCAAGCGACATGGCGGGCTCCCGTCAGCTCTGGCCGGCGAAATGGGCCTTCAGGGCGTTGAAACCGCCTTGGAAGACGTTGGCGCCCATGCCCTCGGCCAGCTTGTCGGCCTCCTCGGGCGCGGCGTCGAAACTCGCCGTCCATTCGGCATAGGTACGGTTGCCGTCGGTGACGCGCCGCAATTGCAGCGTCGCCTTGTGGTTGGTGAGCGGCTGCGGCGTTTCGAGGATGGAATAGCTGACCAGGAAATTTGCGTCGGAGAAGTCGAGCAGTTTCTCCCGCACCGTCGCGCCGCTGACCAGTTTGAAATTACGCACGCAGCCGATCGCGGTGGCGTCCTTGCCGTCCTCGATATGGCTTTCCACCATGCGCGGATGCCAGCCCGGCAAGCCGTTGAAGTCGCGGATGCGCGCCCAGACCTGCTCGACCGGCGCGTCGATGACGCTGGAGATGGTGACTTTCGCCATAGACTGGTTCCCTTGCAAAGATCGGGAGAAGGCTAGGGCGGCTGGTCAGCCGGCGCTTATCAATGCGTCTTGAGTGCGTATCAACCAGTCGGAAAAACAGGTGCCTCAGGCCGTTGCCCTGGCGGCCTCGCGGTAAAGCGTCGGCGGCACACCGACATGGTCGCGGAAGAAGCGCGAGAAATTGCCCTGGGTTGTGAAGCCGAGATTGCAGGCGACCGAGATCAGCGGTTCCTGCGACCACTGCAACTGGCGCACGGCTTCCTCCATGCGCAGCGTGTTCCAGTAGACGTTGGGCGTCAGGTTGGTCTGTTCCTTGAAGAGCGCGAAAAAGTGTGGCCGGGAGAGGCCGACCGAGCGGGCGACGTCGTCGAAGGAGATACGCTCGCAGACATTGGCCTTCATCAACTGGATCGCCTTGCGGACGCGGAAATCGAGCATCGTGTTGATGCGCGCGCGGGCTATCCTCGGCGCTGACGTGTCGGCTGCGTCGAGCACGCTGTCGATGAAACGCTCGATCTCGTAATTGGCGACGTCGTCGATGCTCTCATTGTCGGTCAGATGATCGAGCAGGTTCGCCGCCGCCTGGTGCAGCCAGGGCTCCAGCGCGATCGCGGCCTGCGTGAATAGCGGCGCCGATGACGCCAGGTCGCGGCGCCGGCGCGCCCAATCGGGGTCGATGTAGAAGGCGAGGAACAGGCCGGGCTTGCCGTCATGCGAGAGGGCGTGGCTGTGCGGCTGGAACGAGTTGATGCCGGCCGCGGTGCCGGGCCCAAGCCGCACCGTCTCGCGGCCGATGGTCATTTCGCCTGCCGTGCCTTCCAGCCAGATGATGAGATGCGCCTCGCCATGCGCGTGGGTGACGAAGTCGTTGGCGACATTCAGCACGGATACATGTCCGAACCGGCCCCAATAGAGCCTGATCGCGTCCGTCATGGGTATCGTTCCTCCCGCGGGCGACTGGCCTCCCTTCGCCCGCCCGGGAATAGTGCTGCCGGGGTGGAGCCGCGTCAAGGCAGGCGGACGCGGCGGAACTTGCGTTCAAAGCGCCGGGACGGATTTTCAGACTGAGCGATAGGAACCGAACCGAATAGCGCCGGGCAAGTGTCAATCGCTGCGCCTGAAATTGCGGATGCGGTCGAACAGCACCGCCAGGATGATCGCGCCGCCGATGAAGGTGCCTTGCCAGAAGGCGTTGATGCCGAGCAGGCCAAGGCTGTTGCGGATCACCTCGATCAGCGCGGCGCCGACGATGGCGCCGAGCGCGGTGCCGACGCCGCCGGCGAGATTGGCGCCGCCGATGACGGTGGCGGCGATCACCTGCAGCTCCATGCCGTTGCCGAGATTGGTGGTGACGGCGCCGAGCCACCCGGTCTGGATGATGCCGGCAAGCCCTGCCGACAGCGCGGAGATCATGTAGACGGCGACCTTGATCTGCTTGACGGGAACGCCTGTCAGCGTCGCCGCGTGCTCATTGCCGCCGATGGCGAAGATGTGCCGGCCGAACTTGGTCCAGCGCAGGATGAAGCCGGTGATCAGCGCCAGGATGATCATGTAGAGCACCGGATTGGCGATGCCGAACACCCAGGCGCCGCCGCCCAGCGCCAAGAGCTTCTGGTGATCCGGCCCGAACTGGAACACCACGGTGTTGTTCGAAGCGACCATGGCCAGGCTGCGCGCCACCGACAGCATGCCGAGCGTGACCACGAAAGGCGGAAAGCCGAGATAGGCGATGAGCACGCCGTTGAAGGCGCCGACGACCAGGGCGGTGGCGATCGAGGCCAGGATGCCCACTTCAATCGAATAGCCGGCATGCATGGTCACGGCCAGCACCATCGAGGAAAGGCAGAGCACCGAGCCGACCGACAGATCGATCCCCCCGGTGATGATGACGAAAGTCATGCCGAGCGCCACGATAGCGGTGAAGGTCACGTTGCGCGTGATGTTGAAGAGGTTCTTCGACGTGGCGAAGGAATCGGTGGCGACGGACAGGAACAGGCAGGCGAGGATGACCGCGATCACCACCCAGAAGGTCTGGTTGGCGAAAAGCCGCGACAGGAAAGTGTGCTGCTTCTGCGCTATCGTCTGGTCAAGGGTAACTGCCATTGTCGACCTTTCCTGAGAGGCGGGGACGCGGAATTCCGCGCGTCAGGCCACTTGTTCGATGGCGCCGGTGATCAGCCCGGTGACTTCCTCGGGCGAACTCGAGGCGATCCTCTTGTCGGCCACTTTCCGGCCGCGCCGCATGACGATGACGCGGTCGGCGACGTCGAAGACGTCGGGCATGCGGTGGCTGATCAGCACCACGGCGATGCCCTGGTCGCGCAGGTGACGGATGAGGTTGAGCACCTCGGCGACCTGCCTGACCGAGATCGCCGCCGTCGGTTCGTCCATCAGCACGATCTTGGCCTGCGATAGCATCGTGCGGGCAATCGCCACCGCCTGGCGCTGGCCGCCCGACATCTGCTTGACGAGGTCGCGCGGCCGCGTCTCGGATTTCAGCTCAGCGAAGAGCTGGCCGGCGCGCTTGTACATAGCGCCATAGTCGAGGACGCGGAACGGTCCCACGCCCTTTCGCAGCTCACGGCCGAGATAGACGTTCGCGGCGGCCGTCAGGTTGTTGCAGAGGGCGAGGTCCTGGTGGACTATCTCGATGCCGTGCTGGCGGGCATCGTCTGGCTTGTGCATGACAAGCTCCTTGCCCTCCAGATGCATGGTGCCGTGGCTCGGCCGGAAATTGCCGGCGATCATCTTCACCAGCGTCGACTTGCCGGCGCCGTTGTCCCCCATCAGGCCGACGACCTCGCCGGCTTCCAACGAGAACGAGACGTCGTTGACCGCCTGGATGGCGCCGAAATGCTTCGAGATGTTGGCGAGTTCGAGAACCGACACCAGCCTTAAGCCTCCCCAGTTGTTGGCAGCTCCCGCCAAACTGGCAGGTTCCACCCGCTTCACCCTCGTCCTTTTCCTCCCGGACGAGCGTGACGCATGCATTTAGGCAAAAGCGGACAAGGGCGTCAATCAATTGTCAGACGAATAATTTCGAGTCTCGACGAAAAATCGGTTTTGTAGGACAAATAGGAATTGACGTTGGAGAAAAGCCGATATTAGCTAAGCCTCGGAGGAAGAGTTTTGTCCTCGATCGTCAATGCGGCGAGGAGTGGCAAACGGCTTTATGATCAAGGATCCGCTACGCCCGTATTCGGGCAAACGGATCGGAAAATGCTTATCAGCCCGGCCTGGGACACGAACATCGCGGGATGCTCGTCATGGTCCTTGCGCATCCGGTCTGGTCGGTGTGGCGGGCACGCGGTGTCCGTCTGTTTCAAGGGAGGACTGATATGAGGAAAACACTTTTGCTCGCCGCCGTCGCCGCCATGGCGTTGGGCGCCGGGCCGGCTTTGGCCAAGAAACAGCTCGTCATCGTCGTGAAGGGCCTCGACAATCCATTCTTCGAGGCCATCCATCAGGGTTGCGAGAAGTGGAACAAGGAAAACGCCAGTTCGGAATATGAATGCTTCTACACGGGCCCGGCATCGACCTCGGACGAAGCCGGCGAAGCGCAGATCGTGCAGGACATGCTGAGCAAGCCCGATACGGCGGCGATGGCGATCTCGCCGTCGAACGCGCGGCTGAGCGCGCAGACGATCAAGAGCGCCAACCCGACAACTACCTGATGGGCAAGAAGATCGGCGAGTACATCAAGAAGGCCAAGCCGAACGGCGGCACGATCTGCACGATCGAGGGCAATCCGGCGGCCGACAACATCCTGCGCCGCGCGCAAGGCATGCGCGATGCGCTGTCGGGCAAGGAAGGCCTTGCGGCACTTGCGGGCGAAGGCGGCTGGACCGAAGTCGCCGGTTGCCCGGTGTTCACCAATGACGACGGCGCCAAGGGCGTGCAGGCGATGACCGACATCCTCGCCGCCAATCCGAAGCTAGACGCCTTCGGCATCATGGGCGGCTGGCCGCTGTTCGGCGCCCCGCAGCCCTATCGCGACCTGTTCAAGCCGATGGCCGACAAGATCGCCAAGAACGAGTTCGTCATCGGCGCCGCCGACACGATCGGCGACGAAGTGGCGATCGCCAAGGAGGGCCTGGTGACCGCGCTGGTCGGCCAGCGGCCGTTCGAAATGGGCTACAAGGCGCCTTCGGTCATGCTCGACCTCATCGAAGGCAAGAAGGTCGACGATCCGGTCTTCACCGGCCTCGACGAATGCACCAAGGAAACCGCCGACACCTGCATCCAGAGGTAGGCGCCGGCCGCGTCCACAGCCAAGTGCACATAAGGGGCGCCGCGAGGCGCCCCTGGTTTTTTCCAGTCGCCGGTTTTCGCGATCGAACAGGGCAGGGGGCCTGCCGCCTAGATATTCTGCTTCACGCCGTCCTTCGAGGGCATCAGGTCGACGCCGTTCAGCTTGCCGATATGGGTGGCGAGCATCGGCACATACTGCTCCGCGGGCCCGGCGGCGAAGGCGGTCGCGAAGGAGTTCTTGGTGGCGTTGCCGAGCGGGTTGGCGATGCCGGCGGCTCCCGCCATCGATTCCAGATAGGTCAGGTCCTTGAAGGCGTTGGCGATGCTGAACTTGTGCGCGTCGCGGTCGCCCTCCAGCGTCCAGCGCATGAAGGTCTGGTAGAAGCCGCAATCCATGCGGCCGTTACGGATGACGCTGTCGAAGCGCGGCGGCGAGATGCCGACCTTCTCGGCCAGTGCCAGCGCCTCCGAATAGATCGCGGCATAGCCCAGCGAGATGAAGTTGTTGAGCAATTTCATGCGGTGGCCGTCGCCAGTGTCGCCGATATGGACGATGCGGCCGGCCCAGGTCTCGATCACCGGCTTCAGCCTGGCGAATACCGCGTCCGGCGCGCCGACCATGGCATCGAGCGTGCCTTCCCAGGCTTCCTTGGGCGTGCGACTGAGCGGGGCGTCGACATAGTCGACGCCGAGCGCCTTGAGCTCGGCGGCCAAGGCCACGGTCGAGACCGGGTCCGAGGTCGAGCAGTCGACGACGACCGAGCCCCTCTTGAGGCCTTCCTTGAGACCGCCGGGGCCACGGATGATGGCTTCAACCTCACGCGAGCCGGTGACGCAGATGAAGACGATGTCGGATGCCGCGGCAACCTCCCTGGAGGTGGCCGCTTCCCTGGCGCCACGTCCCAAAAGGTCTTCCGCTGGCTTGCGGTTCCTGCGGCCGAGGAAGGTCAGCGGATAGCCCTTCTCGACGATGTTCTTGGCGATGCCGTGCCCCATCAGGCCAAGGCCGATGAAACCGATGTTTTCGCGGGCAGCGGTGGTGCTCATGTCGTCTCTCTTCCCTGTGTTTCATGATGATGGGTGCCCGCGCGCCGGGCGATTGTCGAAGGTTTCCACCGATCCTGGTGGCGGGCGGTTGCGGAATACCATATTGTCTGACAATACACATAATTCCTGAGCATTGTGGAGAGCAAAATGACGAAGCGGATCATGTTCACAGGCGGCAGCGGCAAGGCCGGCCGGCATGTCGTTGAATATCTGGTCGAACATGGCTGCCAGGTGCTCAACATCGACACCAGGCCGCTCGACAATCCTAAGGTGCGGACCTTGATCACCGACATCACCGACAGCGGGCAGGTTTTCAACGCGCTGTCGAGCTATATGGGCCTGCACGAGTTCGATCCGTCGCTGAGAGCCCAGCCGGTCGACGCCGTGGTGCATTTCGCGGCGATCCCGCGCATCATGATCACACCGGACAACGAGGTTTTCCGCATCAATGCGATGGGCACCTACAATGTCGTCGAAGCGGCGGTGAAGCTCGGCATCCGCAAGGTGATCATCGCCTCCTCGGAGACGACCTACGGCCTGGTCTTCGCCAACGAGCCGCGCAATCCCACGCATTTTCCGCTCGACGAGGACTATGACGTCGACCCGATGGACTCCTACGCACTGTCGAAAATCGTCAACGAGAAGACCGCGCGGGCTTTCGCGCTGCGCAGCGGCTTCGACATCTATGCGCTGCGGATCGGCAACGTCATCGAGCCGCATGAATATTCGCTGTTCCCGAAATGGTTCGCCGACCCGGGTTTCCGCAAGCGCATCGCCTGGAGCTACATCGACGCGCGCGATCTCGGCCAGATCACCTTGCGGGCCATCGAGAAGGATGGCCTGGGCTACCAGGTGTTCAACGCTGCCAATGACGACACCTCATCGGACCTGCCGACGGCGGAACTCCTGAAGCGCTTCTATCCGGGTGTGCCCGTCAAGGTGGAACTCGGCGAATACGAGACGCTGCTTTCGAACCGCAAGGCGCGCGATGTGCTCGGCTTCCGGCCGCAGCACAGCTGGCGCAAATACGTCAAGACGGCATGAGGCGGCGCCAAATGCCGGTTGAGCTGTGCACATCCGCGCGGGTTGTGGCAAAGCGGGCTTGCCATGCTTGACAGCTTCTGAAAACGGGATTTTCTGGAACCATGCGGGACGCGAAGCCGAACAACGAAAAAAGGTCGACGAAAACGGCAGCCGCGGAGCGTGCCGCCGGGGTTCGCCGGGCCAACGCGCCACGCATTCCGGGCGCCAGCGTGCACACTTCTTTAGCCAGCGAGATCGGGCTTCGGATCGTGCGCGGCGACTATCCGCCGGGCACCATCCTGCCCAACGAGGCAAAATGGTCGGAAACCTTCGACGTCAGCCGCTCCGCGGTGCGCGAGGCGATCAAGATGCTGATGGCGAAGAGCCTTCTGGCTTCGCGGCCGAAGATCGGCAGCTGGGTCGAACCGAAGGAGCGCTGGAACCTTCTGGACCGGGATGTGCTGTCCTGGTACGCGACCTCGCCGGATCGCGAGGTTTTCCTGAGGACGGTGCAGGAATTCCGCCACATCATCGAGCCGGAGGCGGCGGCTTTCGCAGCGATGCGGCGCACCGACGAGCAGATGGCCGAGATCAGCCGGGCCTGTGGCGAGATGGGCGAGGCCACCAATCTGCAGGAGCGCACCCGCGCCGACACGCGCTTTCACCTCGCCATCCTGAGGGCCTCGGGCAACGACCTGCTGGTGCCGTTGGGCGTGCTGATCGAATCCGCGTTCGACCACCTCTTCACCTATACGACGCGTGAATTGGACGATCTGCAGCATGTCCAGAAACTGCATGAGGCGATCGAAAGGAATATCCGCCTGAAGAGGCCGGATGCGGCGCGCAACGCGGTCCGCAAGCTGCTGGCCAATACCGACGAAGTGATTCAATCTCGTTAGGGCCTGTCGAGGCGCGAGCAGATCTAATCCTGATCCTGCTTCTCGCGGCCGAAGGCGGCGCGCAGCTCGTCCTTAGCTTTTTCCAATACCTTCTTGCGCTCTTCGGGCAGGTTCCTACCCGCGCGGTTGATGTAGAAATTCAGCATCGACATGGCGGACTGGAACGGCTCCGCCTTGCGGCGGTCGCTATGCTCGGCCAAATGTTTCAGCGAGGCGGCGATCTTCCTGGCGTCGTCGGATTCGAAGACGTGATCCTCAAGATCCAGCGCGTCGCTGTGCTCGGTCACATCGGCCGACCATTTTTTGTGAGAGACCATCGCGAAACTCCTTTCCTCAGGAACAACCCCTAGCGGTAAGACGGGTTCCAGTTCTGGAGCCACTGATTTGCCGGATCTGGCGCTGCTCGGTTCAACAGATGCGCCGATAGTGACGCCGAACCAACAGGTCCTTGGCGGCGGATGGGAAGCGCCTTGACGACGGTAACTGCAAACGCAGCCGGCAGCTCCGGCATCGATAGCGGCTACGCCTGGATGCGGCTCGCCGTCTCGATGCTGCTCGCCACGATCGGCTGTGTCGGAAATTGGGCGGTGGTCGTGGTGTTGCCTGCCGTCCAGGCTGAATTCGACATAGACCGTGCTGCTGCCTCGATGCCATTCACCGCAACCATGGTCGGCTTCGCCGCCGGCAATGTGCTGATCGGCCGGTTTGTCGACCGCCTGGGCTACTGGGTGCCGGCCATGGTTTCCACCGTGGCGCTTGCCGCCGGCTTCCTGCTCGCGGCCATGTCGCAGTCCATCCTGCAATTCACCGTGGCCCAGGGCGTTCTGATCGGTGTCGGCACGGCCGCGATCTTCGGGCCGCTGATTGCCGATATATCCCACTGGTTCAACCAGCGCCGCGGCGTCGCCATGACGGCGGCTGCGTCCGGCAACTATCTTGCCGGCGTGGTATGGCCGACGCTCATGCCCTATCTAATCCAGGGGCACGGCTGGCGTTTTACTTACGCGGCCATCGGCATCTTCTGCGTCGCAACCATGGTGCCGCTGGTGCTGATGCTGCGACGCGGGGCGCCAAGGCAGGCTGCCGCCGGTTCGGCGGGCGCCAGAGCCGTTCAGCCGATTTCACTGTCGCCGGCCGCGTTGCAGGTTCTGCTGGTCGCAGCCGGCCTTGGTTGCTGTATCGCGATGTCGATGCCGCAGGTCCACATCGTCGCCTATTGCATGGATCTCGGCTATGGCGTGGCGCATGGCGCGGACATGCTGTCGATCATGATGGCGGCGGGCGTTGTCAGCCGGCTCGGCTCAGGCTTCATCGCTGACCGGATCGGCGGCGTGAAGACGCTGCTGATAGGCTCGGCGCTGCAATGCTTGTCGCTCTTTTTCTACATTCCCTTCAATGGCTTGGCCTCGCTCTATGTCGTGTCGGCGGTGTTCGGGCTGTCGCAGGGCGGCATCGTACCGTGTTATGCGATCATCATTCGCGAATACATGCCCGCCAAGGAAGCGGGGCAGCGCATCGGCACGGTGCTGACGGCGACGATCTTCGGCATGGCCATCGGCGGCTGGATGTCGGGCTGGATCTATGATCTCACCGGTTCCTATGCCGCGGCTTTCCTCAACGGCATTGCCTGGAACCTCGTCAACATTGCCGCGATGACGCTGCTGCTGTGGAAGGCCAACAGGAGCGCGACCGCGATCGCCTGAGGCGGCTCATCGGACCGGTGCCTCGGCCGGCTTGCTTGACAACCGATGGTGCATGCGCGACCCCAGACAGGCAGAGTTCAGGTTGGGCGATACTGGATGCCGATCTTCGTTTCGTTGCCGTCTGCCGAAGACGTGGGGACAAGGCGTTGACCAAGCCGCGCTCGCGCCGTGGCGGCGGCCGTCCGACCATCTCCGACGTGGCGCGCAAGGCCGGTGTCGGCGCGATCACGGTATCGCGCGCGTTGCGCGAGCCGGGGCGGGTGTCGGAGGACCTTCGCCGGCAGATACTGGCCGCGGTCGATGAGCTTGGCTACGTGCCGGACCCCAACGCGCGCGCGCTCGCCTCGGCGCGCGCCGAGGTGTTCGGCGTGCTGGTGCCTTCGCTCACCAACAACGTCTTCGCCGAAGTGGTGCGCGGCATCTATGACAGCCTTTCCGACAGTCCGTTCCGCATCCAGATCGGCAACACGCATTATTCGGGCCTCGAGGAGGAGCGGCTGCTGCAGGTCTTCGGATCGCAGCGGCCGGCGGCGCTGATCGTGGCCGGCATCGACCAGACTCCCGGCGCGCGGCGATTGCTGGAGAATGCTGGCTGCCCGGTGGTGCAGATCATGGAAACCGGGGCCGATCCGGTCGATATGCTGGTCGGCTTTTCGCATTTCGACGGCGGCAGGACGGCCACCGAGCATCTGCTGCGGGCCGGATACCGCAAGATCGGATTCATCGGCGCGCGCATGGATCCGCGCTCGCAGCGACGCCTTGCCGGCTACCGCGCCGCCATGGAGGCCGCCGGCCTGTTCGAGCCACGCCTAGTCACCACAACGCCTGTGCCGTCAAGCGTGAGCCTCGGGCGCGAGCTGTTCCGCGACGCGCTGGCCAAGATGCCGACGACAGACGGCGTTTTCTGCAACAATGACGATATCGCGCTCGGCGTTCTGTTCGAATGCCATCGAGCGTCGCTCGACGTGCCGAAGCAGATCGGCATTGTCGGCTTCAACGATCTCGACATGATGCAGGTGTCGTTTCCTTCGATCACCAGCGTGCGCACGCACCGCTATGAAATCGGTACCCGCGCCGTTGCCATGGCGCTCGCGGCAATCGCCGGAAACCGGCCGGAACAGCGGGTCGTCGATCTCGGTTTCGAGCTTATGCCACGCGAGAGCACCGCCCGCTGACGAACACGGAAAAATGACGAAGTCGGCGCTTTACAGCTCGACATGGTAGCGCTACCATTTGTCTGTAAAATCGACATCTGGAGGTGCGGTATCCTGTTTATTATACATAAACAACAGCTTTATCTTGTTTATTATGTATAATATGATAGTTTTGGATGCCTAGGAGTGAGGGGAAGGCAGGGTGATTCAAATTCACCCGGCAAGCGCTTCGGTCAGGCAGGAGGGTGCCGCCGAGAGCGTCAGGACTTCAAAGTTCAGCAGATCTGCAATTGGGAGGAATACCGATGATCAAGTCACTCGTTGGCGGCGTCGTTGCCGCCACTGCATTCGTCATGCTCAACTCGGCCGCCATGGCCGCAGGGCCGGAAATCGTCTCTGGCCCCGCCGCTCAGCCGGATTGTTTCGCGCCATGGTCGGCGGATACCAAATTCTTCAAATTCCCCAAGAAGGAAGGCCCGTTCCGCATCGCCTTC
>JAFKFE010000260.1 GCA_017308345.1 Alphaproteobacteria bacterium
CCATCAGCGTGAAGGACCTGCGCAAGTCCTTTGGCGACCATGAAGTGCTCAAGGGCATTTCGCTCGAGGCTCACAAGGGCGACGTCATCTCGATCCTCGGCTCCTCGGGTTCCGGCAAGAGCACGATGCTGCGCTGTATCAATCTCCTGGAGATCCCGGATTCCGGCGAAGTGCGGGTCGACGGCGAGCTCATCCGGATGAAGCGGGGCCGCGACGGTCACCAGACGCCGGCCGATATCCGCCAGGTGGAGCGGATTCGCGCCAACCTCGCCATGGTTTTCCAGAGCTTCAATCTCTGGTCGCACATGACCGTGCTGGAGAACCTCGTCGCCGCGCCGACGCATGTGCTGAAGCGGCCGCGCGCCGAATGCCTGGAACAGGCCGAGGCATTGCTGAAGCGCGTCGGCATATGGGAGCGCCGCAACTACTATCCGCCGCACATGTCTGGCGGCCAGCAGCAACGCGCGGCGATCGCCCGCGCCCTGGCGATGAACCCCAAGGTGATGCTGTTCGACGAGCCGACATCCGCGCTCGACCCGGAACTGGTCGGCGAGGTGCTGCGCGTCATGCGCTCGCTTGCCGAGGAAGGGCGCACCATGCTGGTCGTCACCCACGAAATGGGTTTTGCCCGCGACGTGTCGAGCAAGGTGATGTTCCTGCACAAGGGCGAGGTGGATTCGGTCGGCGAGCCGAAGGAAATGTTCGCCAGGCCGCCGACCCCGCAGTTCAAGCAGTTCATCGCCAACTTCAACAAGTGAGCGCCTCTCCTTCTCCCACAGGGGGCCCACAAGGGGAGAAGGAGAAGGTGCTTAGATCATGTCCGACAGGTCGGAGAACGCCATCGCCTTGCGCAGCACCTCGGCGAAGCGCTCGCCGGCGACGTCCCTGTCGCCGCTGTTGTCGATCGACGTGACGTCGGGCCCCGTCAGCTTGACGCTCGCGCTGCGCGCCAGGCGGGCAAGCACCTCGCCACGCGATTCACGGCCGCGCGCCGCCAGCCGCTCAGCGAGGATCTCCGGCGTGGCGGTGATCTCGACCACGGCGAGGTTGGCGTAGCGTTCGCGCAGCGCCGGGATGACCGCGCGCGACACGTTGGCGACCGCGACATGGCCGTTGGCCACGGCCCAGTCGACATCGGCCGGCAGGCCGTAGCGCAGGCCATGCGCGTCCCAGCACAGCGAGAAGGCGCCGTCGGCCTCCGCCTCGGCAAAGGCGGCATCGGCCAGCGTGTCGTGGTCCTCGCTTGCCGCGTCGCTCGGCCTGGTGATGACGCGGCGCACGAATTCCAGCCGGCTCTCGCCGGAAAAACGCGCCTTGGCATAGCCGATCACCGTATCCTTGCCGGCGCCGCTCGGGCCGACGACCGCGACGAACACGCCGTGGCGAATCGGCAAGCTCTCGGCCATCTCGCGCTCGATGAGGGCCGAGACCATCATGCGACCCGGCGGCCCTGGCGCCACACCGTGCGCACGACCGGCACATGGTCGTCGACGCGCACCCGCACGAGATCGGCGCGGCGGCCGGGCTCGATGACGCCGCGGTCGGCGAGGCCGACGGCCTCGGCCGGATTCTTCGAGACCATCGCGACTGCTTGCGGCAGCGAAATCCCTTCGACCACATCGCCAAGGAAGAAGGCCGACTGGATCAGGCTGAAGGGGATGTAGTCGGACGACAGGATGTCGAGCAGGCCGTCGGCGGCCAGCGTGCGCGCCGAGACATTGCCGGAATGCGAGGCGCCCCGCATGACGTTGGGCGCGCCCATCAGCACGCCGAGGCCGGCCGCCTTGGAGGCCTTGGCGGCCTCCTCCGTCGTCGGGAACTCGGCGACGCGCACGCCCTGCTCGATCGCCTCGTCGACATGGCCGGAAGTCGCGTCGTCGTGGCTCGCCAGCACGATGCCGCGCTCGCGGCAGGCGGCCGAGATGAAAACCCGGTTCGGGCCGGAATTGCGGGCCGATTCCGCCATCCGCTTCTCGCAGAATTTCTGGAAGTCCGGGTCTGTCAGCTTCAGCTTGCGCTGGTAGTAGTAAGCATAGGTCTCGAGGTTGACGAACTGGCGTTGTCCGGGCGCATGGTCCATCAGCGAGGCGAGCTTCACCCGCTCGTCCGTCTCGAAATTGGCGAAGGCCTCGAGGCAATCCGGCGCCGAGACCTCGCAGCGCAGGTGGATGAAATGGTCGGCCCGGAGCCGGTCCTGCCTGACGCTGTCCTCGATCGCGTCGGCCAGCTTGCGGACGTCGTCAGACTTCAGGTCGGCGTCCTCGTCCATGCCGACGCGCAAGGCGTCGAGCACCGTGGTGATGCCGGCGGTCGCGACCTGGGCGTCATGGGCGAGCACGGCCGCGATCGGGTTCCAGCGCACTTTCGGGCGCGGCGCGTAGTGGCCTTCGAGATGATCGGTGTGGAGCTCGACGAGACCCGGGATGATGTAGTCGCCGCCCATGTCCTCGCCGGCGCGGGCAGCACCCGGCTCGACGGCGGCAATCAGGCCGTCACGCAACAACAGCGAGCCCTCGACGATTTCGTCGGCAAGCACGATGCGGGCATTGGTGAGAACGGTTTCGGCGGTCATCTCGGGCAGTCCTATCTCGGCGGTCGGTCGGCAATCGGATCAGAGCAATTCCAGGAAAAGTGCTTTGCGGTTTTCCCTCCGGAATTGCGTAGACAGAGAGATAGGGCGGTTCAGCGTTTCCGTTGAGCCGCCCTAGGCGGTCTTGCGGGCGGGGCCGCGGCCAAGCGCATGGTGGGAAAGCACCATGAACGGCGCGCCGGGCTCGCTTTCGACGAACAATGTCAGCGCATCCACCGGCACCGGCTGCCGCAGGATGTCGGCGAACAGGCCGTCTATCGCTGCCCGAAGACGTGGGCTTTCCTGTGGCCCGACGCGTCCCGACAGCGTCATGTGGAAGCGGAATGTTTCGAACACATAGGGATAGCCCCATTGGCAGAGGTTGCGGAACTCGTCCGGCTTCAGCGCATCGGGGCTGCGGCGCTCGATCTCGGCCTCGGTCAGCGGCGCGCGGAACGGATCGAAAGCGCGCACCACCTCACCGGCGAAATCGTTGAGCGGCGCGAACCGCGTTTCCGGCACCAGCGCGAAGAAGCCGTCGAGCTGCCCGACGACCAGGCGCGGGATGACGACCGGCGGCGTTGCCTCGGCGAAACTGTCGAGCGCGGCGCGCAGCGAGGCTTCCGTCTCGTTGGGCGCCAGCCGGAACGGCGCCTTCAGCGTCGCATGGAACCCGTAGCGCCTGGCGGAGGCGGTGTGGAAGGCCACCTCGGCCGCGGACAAGTCACCCACGGCCTCGACCGGTCGCGTCGCCGCGCCGAACGGGTCGCGGCCCAACCAGTTGGCGGCAATGCGCGCCAGCGGCTCGTCCTGTCCCGGGGTGTAGTAGATGGCGTAGCGCATGGGCGTTCCTCGTCAAGCGCGCTGCGCACCCCGAAGGATCATGCGACGCGCTTCAAGTCATTGTCCTGGCAAGTCGTTGGCCCGAAAACGCCGGAGCGCTTGCGGCGACATGCACCGGAACCGCTGCCATAGGTGATTTCCATGACGGATTGACGAAGCTTGCATGGGTTTTCGAAGGCAAGTCCAGCCGCGACGTATTTAGCCGACGATTTTTTCCCGGGCTGGACCAATCCGCCGGTCAGGCCTTCATCAGCCACTCGTGCTCGGCCGCGTTGTGGAATTTCCACGTCCGCTTCGGCCCGGCCATGACGTTGAGGTAATAGAGGTCGTAGCCGTGGCAGGCCGCGCAGGGGTGATAGCCCTTCGGCACCAGCACGACATCGCCGTCCTCGATCGCCATCGCTTCGTCCAACTCGCGCACGCCGTTCCTGTCGGCGTCGGTGTAGACGCGCTGGAAGGCAAAGCCCTGCGGCGGGTTCAGCCGATGGTAATAGGTCTCCTCGAGATAGGATTCCGCCGGCAGGTTGTCCTGGTCGTGCTTGTGCGGCGGATAGCTGGAGGTGTGGCCACCGGGCGTGATCACCTCGACCACCAGCAGTGAATCCGCCGGCTTGCCTTCGGGCAAGATGTTGGTGACGTAGCGCGTGTTGGTGCCCTTGCCGCGCACTTCCTGGCCGAGATCGTCAGGCCCGATGACGCGAACCGGCAGGCCGCCGCTCAAGCCCGGCGCCGAGCAGACGGCAAGCTCAAGTTCGGTATCGGCGGTCACCGACCAGTCGGCGCCTTGCGGCACATAGACCGACCACGGCTTGCCTTCGAAGGGCGACATGCGCTCGCCGAGCAGGCCGAGATCCTTGCCTCCGGCCGAGGCCTTGCCCTTGCCGGTGACGAACACCAGGCACACCTCACGGTCGCCGGTCTTGCCCGACGCCGTCTCGCCCGCTTTCAGCCGATGCAGATCGAAACCGACATAGGTCCAGCCGGCGCTTTGCGGCGTGACGTGAGCGACGTGGCCGTGGCCCTTGTCGGCCTTGACGAGCAGTTTCGACATTCTTGTCTCTCCTAATTCCTGGGCGCCCGACTGGCGCAGCTAAGAATCCGATGGACTATCGCGAAAACCTTGGAGATTGGTCGGTTCCCTCGCAATTTCGTCATCCTAGGGCGGAGCAAGGAGCGCAGCGACGCGGCGCAGACCCTAGGATGACGAAGCGAGGGGTGTTCCGGCCAATCGCCGGCGCACGCGATTCGTCACACACGCAGCTTCCGATCCGTAAAACCTTCTGCACCATGCATTCCAATCACTCCTTCGGCTCGGCGTCGTCCTTGTTCTCCTCAACCGGCTTGTAGAGATAGAAAAACTGCCACACGGCATAGCCGGCGAAGCCAAGCGCGATGACGCCCCAGAACGGCGTGCCGGACGCGAACTCGATCACCGACCAGACCAGACAGACCGCGACAACGGCGACGCGGCGCCACAGCGGCCGGAAGAAGGGGTGCTCATAGTCTTTCATCGCGCCAATCCAGGATTTGCCCAAAGCGCATCAGATAGACCGGGCGTCCCGGCTAATCCATCATTCATGACGAATCCACCATTCAGGCCGGAAAACCCTGCGTCTCCACCGTGTAGCCGGCGGCCGTCATCACCCGCATCAGTTCCTTGTGGCCGACCTGCGCCATCTTGAGCGGCGGGTTCTTCTTTGGATCCTGCTCGGCCTCGACCACGAACCAGCCTTCATAGCCGTGATCGGCGAAGCGCTGGACGATGGCGCCGAAATCGAGCGAGCCGTCGCCTGGCACGGTGAAGGCCCCGAGCGCCACGGCATCGAGGAAGGACTGTTTGGTGCGATCCAGCCCGTCGATCACGCCCATGCGCACATCCTTCACATGGACGTGGTTGATGCGCTTGTGGTGGTTGTCGATGGCGCGCAGCACGTCGCCGCCGGCAAAGGCGAGGTGGCCGGCGTCGAGCAGCAGCGGAATGCCTTCGCCGGAATGGCGCATGAAGGCGTCGAGCTCCGGCTCGGTCTCGACCACCGCCGCCATATGGTGGTGGTAGGAAAGCGGCATGCCCTGGTCGGCGCACCACTCGCCGAATTCGGTGACGCGGCGGCCATAGGCCTTCATCTCGTCGCCGGTGAGTTTCGGCTTGGTGGCCAGAGGCTTCGAACGGTCGCCCTGGATCGAACGGCCGACCTCGCCATAGACGATGCAGGGCGCGTTGACCGCCTTGAACAGGTCGATCATCGGCTGGATGCGGTCCTTGTTCCTGGCCAGGTCCTCATCGACCAGCGTGCCGGAGAACCAGCCGCCGCAGAGCGTGACGTCGGCCGCTTTCAGGATCGGCAGCATCACTTTCGGGTCGTTGGGGAAGCGGCGGCCCATCTCCATGCCGGTGAAGCCGGCCGAGCGCGATTGCGCCAAGCATTCCTCCAGCGACACGTCATCGCTCAGTTCCACGAGATCGTCGTTCCACCATGCGATGGGGGACATGCCCAGTTTGGCTTTCAAGTCGTCACTCCAATGTCGGTTCGTTGCGAGGCCGGTTCAGCCTTGGCGGCTGCCCACGGCTTCCTCATATTTCTTGCGAGCGGCGTTGACCTGCGCCCGCGACGAGACTTCCGGCACGGCGACGTCCCACCAATGGCCGCCGGCCTCGGTCGAAACCAGCGGATCGGTGTCGATGACCAACACGGTGGTCTTGTCGTTCTTCTTCGCCTTGGCCAGCGCCGTCTCCAGCTCGGCGATGGAGGCCACCTTCTCGGCCACGGCGCCAAGGCTTGCCGCGTGCGCGGCGAAGTCGACGTCGGGCAGCACCTCGTGGCGGGCGTCCTTCAGCAGATTGTTGAAGTTGGCGCCGCCGGTCGCCATCTGCAGCCGGTTGATGCAGCCATAGCCGCGATTGTCGAGCAGGACGATGGTGAGCTTCAGGCCCAGCATCACCGAGGTGGCGATCTCGGAATTGAGCATCAGGTAGGAGCCGTCGCCGACCATGACGACCACCTCCTGGTCGGGCTTGGCCATCTTGACGCCGAGCCCGCCGGCGATCTCGTAGCCCATGGTCGAGAAGCCATATTCGGCATGGTAGGAGCCCGGCGCGCCGGCCTGCCAGAGCTTGTGCAATTCGCCGGGCAGGCCGCCCGCGGCATGCAGCAGGGTCACGCCTGAACCCATGGCGCGCTGCACGGCGCCGATCACCTGCGCATCGGACGGATAGGCGGCGTTGGTCGAGGCGGTCACCTTGGCGGCGGCGGCCTGCCACTCCGTCTTGCCCTTCAGCGCATTGTCGGTCCAGGCGGCCGGTGCCTTCCAGCCCTTCAGCGCGGCCGACAACTCGGCAAGTCCTTCGGCCGCGTCCGCGACCAGCGGCAGCGCCCAGTGCTTGCCGGCGTCGAAGACCTGCGTATTGAGCCCGATGATGGTGCGGCCGGCATTCTTGAACAGCGCCCAGGAGCCGGTGGTGAAATCCTGCAGCCTGGTGC
>JAFKFE010000261.1:0-2500 GCA_017308345.1 Alphaproteobacteria bacterium
CGCCGAAGAGCGCCCGGCAGACCATCAGCTTCGCGCCGTAGCGGTCGGCGATCGCCCCCCAGAGCGGGCTGCACAGCGCGACCATCATCGCCTGCGCGAAGCTGAGCACCCCGGCCCAGACCGCCGCGCGCTCGGGCGAGGCGACGCCGAGCACCTGCGCGCCGTCGAGCAGCACCGTGTGCTCGATCGTGGAGTCGGCGACCTGGCAGTCGGCCCCGATGCTACTGAACGGGCCGATGAACGAATTCTCGATCCGCGTGTTCTCGCCGATGATCACCGGCCCGCGGATCGTGCTGCCGCTGACCCGCGCGCCCCGCCCGATCGTCACCCGCCCGAAGACCTTGCTGTCGGCCGAGACCTTGGCGAGTTCCCCGTCGAAGTTGACCTCGGTCACGAACAGTGTGACGGTGAATTCGAGCACGCCGAACTGTGCTCCGTCCTTCTTGTAGACCTTCAGCAAGGCCCCTTCGATCGTCGATTTCTTCAGGTCGAGCCGGAAGCTCTCTTCGCCGATCGATTTGAACATTCGCTCGCTCGCGCCGGCGGGCACCGTCCACCGCTCGCCGACCCGGACGGGGGCCTCGGGCAGAAGGTCCCCGGTCCCGGGCTTGTCCTCGGTGCCGCCGTTGTAGCTCTTGAAGAGCTCCGGGGCCTCGTCCTCGGTGAGTGCCTTGCCGTCGATGCTGAACTCGTACCCGTCTTCCTTCTTTTCGATGAGCACGGTCTTGCCGGCGTACGCGGTCTTTGTGGTTTCGCCCTTCGCGGTCTTCTCAGCGACGGTGTACGTCCGCTTCAGCTTCGTGGCCGACTTGTTGCCGTCCTGTTCGAGAATCTCCTCGGTGTACGCTTCCTTCTTCCCGGTCGTTATCTCGGTCTGACTGGTCGCGCCGCCTCCCTCGATAGCGATCGTGCCCTTGGTCTCCATCCCCCCCACGCGCTCGACCTTGTCCCCCTTCTTGCTCTTGTAGGTTTTGAGGGCGTAGGTCTCGTCGGCGGCCCCGGCGACCGTCGCGGTCCCCACGAGCAGCCCGGCCGCCATCACACTCGCCAGTAGCGCCTTCATCGACCTTCCTCCGCGGTGCCTTTGGTACAACCGAGCGACGGGCACGGTCTACACGGCTCAGCGGAAACGGCGGCGAAGTGTTACCGGTATTTTCGCACGACGCGCCGGCTCACGTTTTCGGCCGGGAAGCGGTCGCGCTCGAAATGGTTGCGACGGGGTGTTGTGACCTTACTTCTTCCCGTCGGCCGGAGGCGGCATTGGCGGTACGGCCGGCGCCGGGGGTGCCGGGGGTGCTGGCGGGTACAGTTCGTCCACCTGGAGCAGCGCGGCCAGATCGACGACCGCCTGCCACTGCGCGGTAAGGGCGCTCAGGTAGCTCTGGAGCGCCTGGGCGAGATTTTGCTGCGCGACCACGATGTCATTGAACGCCACCTTTCCGCCGGGCACGTCGGCCGGCTCCTGTTGGTAGCGCCGGATCAGGCCCTGATACGCCTGGGTGAGTGCGGGCAGCGCCTTCTCGCGGTAATTCGCGGCCGCGATGCGGTTGGCCTCGTAGCGCCCCAGCGCGTCGGCCAGCCGGCCGGTCAGGTCGTTCTCGGTCGCGGTCAGGGCGGCGGTGTTCGACGCGATCTGGTACTCCGCCGAGCGGATGTTCCCCTGGTTGCGGTCCCACACCGGCAGCGGCAGACCGAGTTGCAGGTTGAACTGCGGGTTCTTCGCGACGTGGTCGTACTGGACGACCGCGTTGGTCGCGAGGTCCGGCACCCGGTTGAGTTTCTGGAGGCGAAGGTTCGTCTGCGCCTGAAGGATGCGGTTTCGGGCCGTGAGGACGTCGGTGTGGGTCTCGACGATCTGCGCCCGCGCGGCCTCCGGGTCGACGAGCGGCGCCGGCATTTCGATCGACCCCGCCAGCGGGGCGAGGGGGAGGTCCGGCCGGCCGATTGCGGCGGTCAGTTGCCTCCAGTTGGCCCGGTAGTTGGCCTGCGCCAGTGCCAGGGCGTTGCGCGCCTGTATCGCCTGCGCATAGAGTTGTAGCGGCTCGTA
Source organism: Alphaproteobacteria bacterium (assembly GCA_017308345.1). Lineage (GTDB taxonomy): Bacteria > Pseudomonadota > Alphaproteobacteria > Rhizobiales > Rhizobiaceae > Mesorhizobium. Next base: position 2,048 of record JAFKFE010000261.1, read on the forward strand.
CCCGGCCGCCTCGCCGGCCGCCATCTGTCGTAACTGGATCTGATACACCTCGTCGGCCATCGCCGAGAGGGCCGTGGTCACCTCGATCCCCTTCTGTGCGAGCAGCACCTGGAAGTAGTTCGTGCGCACGGCGGTGGCCACGTCCACCTCGGCCCGGCGCACCGCCACGTAGGCGTTGATGTAGTCGAACCGCGCGACCGCTTGTGCCAGCGAGAGCTTGCCGGGGAACTTGATGAGCTGGTTGACGTACGCGCCCTGCTGCCCGGCGTTGTGTTTGGCCGGGTTCGGTCCGGGCTGCCACTGGTCGGCCTCGTACCCGGCCGTCGGGTTCGGGTGCAGCCCGACCTGGATCATCTGCCCGTAGGCGACCCCGGCGTCGGCCTCCGCCCGGCGGAGCACCGGGCTACTCGTCCGGGCGGTCTGCTGGAGGTCGGCGAGCGTGATCGGTTCGCC
>JAFKFE010000261.1:2534-12747 GCA_017308345.1 Alphaproteobacteria bacterium
GGCCGGGACCAGTTCCGGGTACGCCTCGCGCACCGCACGCAGTCGGTCGGCCGGGGGCGTGTCCTTGGCGAACCGCGGCGGGCGCACCTGCGGCGCTCCGGCGCCGGGCAGCCCGGACGGTAGCTCGAAGGGGCGGGGACCCTTTCCCGGCTCCGGCGGGGTCGGGGGAGCCATCTTCGGGGTGGAGTCCGGCGCGAGGATCGCGGCCGTCCGCGTGTCGAGTGCCGCGCTCGGGGCGGGAAGAAAACCGCTCGGCGAAGGGGACCGGCCCAGACAGCCGCTCAGCGCGACGGCGCCCGCACCGGCGAGACGAACGGCCCGTCGCACGAACTTCCGCTGCGCCATCGTCACCTCTCCGCGCGGCATGGCTCCGCGGGAGATGAATCGGGTTGCGCCGGTCGCGACCTTTATTCAGAAGACGCGAATTTCATAGCTTGCACTGGTTGCGCAGATTATCACCTATCCTCCAACGCGCCCAGTAACGAGTAGGATCAGTGCCCGAGGTCGCCCGCGCCTTCGTCGAACAGGCCGGTCATCAGATTGACGAGGCCCTCCTTGCCGGCCGGATCCTGCGCGCTGCCGCCATCGAAGACGAAGCGGACGGCAATCAGCGGGATCGAATGATCTTCCACCAGCCATGCGGTGATGCCCTGCTTCGACTTCACCTCCTGGATGTTCATCTCCGCCCGGGCCGCAAGCGCCGGCAGGAGCAGGAAGAACAGGGCGAAGCAAAGGGTGACAACGGCGCGATAGACGCGCCCTCCCTCTTCCCTTGCGGGAGACGGAATGCTGTCCGTACGGCTAAGAACCATGCTCATCGTCAATTCCCCGCCTGTTGCTGCGGCAAGAGATAGCCGGTGGTCGAACGATCGAGCACCAGGTAGCGGGCGGCGACCGCCTTGACCTCGTCGGCGGTGACCTTGCGGATGCGGTCCGGCCATTCCTCGACATCCTTGACATTGCCTCCGGTGGCAAGCGTGGAGCCATACATGTTGGCCATGTCGTCCTGCTTGTCGCGGGCAAAGATCATGGAGCGTACATAGCGGGTCTTGGCCCGATCCAGCTCATCGTCGCTCACCCCGTCCCTGACGATGCGGGCGATCTCGGCATCGACCGCCGCCTCGACATCGGCAAGCCTGGCGTTGCCGCGCGGGGCGCCATAGACGGCGAAGTTGGTGTCATCCAGCATGGTGCCCTGGAAATAGGCCGCCGCGTCGGAGGCGATCCCCTGCTTGACGACGAGTTCCTGGTACAGCCGGCTGCGGTTGCCGCCGCCAAGGATCTCGGCCAGCAGGTCGAGCGCCTCGGCTTCTCCGGACTTGGCCGTGTGATAGGACGGGACCACCCATTGGGTCGAAAAGCTCGGCACCGAGACGCGCGCGTCGGTGAGCGTCACGGTGCGTTTGGTGTTCTGCTCCGGTTCGACCGGCCGGATGCGTGGCGGCAGGTCCGGGCCGCGCGCGACCTTGCCATAGGTGCGCTCGGCCATCGCCTTGACGGCATCCGGCTCGACGTCGCCCGCCACCACCAGCACCGCGTTGTTGGGCCGGTAGTAATTGTCGTAGAAGGCTTTCGCGTCCGGACGGTTCAACTGCTCCATTTCCTGCATCCAGCCGATCACCGGGATGCGGTAGGGCTGGTTCTGCCAGAGCGTCGCATCGACCTCCTCGTCCAGCACCGCCTGCGGATTGCTGTCGATGCGCGAGCGGCGCTCCTCCAGGAGCACGTCGCGCTCGGTCTTGATGACATCGTCGGTCAGGACGAGGTTGCGCATGCGATCGGCCTCGAAGCCCATCATCTCCTCGAGGGCGGAAGGCGGCACCGTCTCGTGGAAGGCGGTATAGTCATAGGAGGTGAAGGCGTTGTTGGAGCCGCCGATCTCGGACACGGCGCGGTCGAATTCGCCGGCGGCATGGTTGGTCGTGGCCTTGAACATCAGATGCTCGAAGAAATGCGCGATGCCGGATTTGCCGGGCGGCTCGTCGGCGCTGCCGATCTTGTACCAGACCATGTGGGTGACGATCGGCGCGCGATGATCCGGGATGACGACCACTTCCATGCCATTGTCGAGCAGGAAATCCTTGACCTCGCCGTCATCGGCCGCGCGGGCCGGAGCCGGCGCGGCGAGCGCCATGACGCCGAGAAGAAGCATCGCGCGCAGCCCGATCCCCATGGGTTTCATCAAGTTCTCCGGTCCCGGTTGCACGACGATAGGCAAGGTTCGCAGGCGAGGCAAAGTGAATTGTTCGGCATTTTCGAGGCGCGGCCAAAGCATGATGCCGAAAAGTGTGAAGCGGTTTTCGGGCGGCATCATGCTTTATCTCTTTGATTTAGAGCCTGGTGATTTCGGGTCAAATCGACCTGAAATCACCAGGCTCTCGGGCAATCTAGGCGGCCTCGATGAACCGAATGACCGTTTCGCCATAATTGCGCTCGTCCATCACGGAAAAACCAGCGCCCGGCTCGAAGGGCGCCGAGGCCGCCTCCTCGACGACGCAGAGCGCGCCGGGCAGAAGCCAGCCACCGGCCTTGGCCGAGCGCAGCGCGCGCTCGCCGAGCCCCTTGCCATAGGGCGGATCGGCGAAGATCAGGCCGAAGGGCGAGATCGTGCCGGCTTCGCCGAGATGCGTGGCGTCGCGGCGGAATATCTTGGTCCGGCCGGTGAGCCCGAAGGCTTCGACATTCTCACGGATCAGGCCGCGCCCCTCGGTCGATTCCTCGATGAAGACGCAGTAGGAGGCGCCGCGCGACAAAGCCTCCAGTCCGAGCGCGCCGGTGCCGGCGAAGAGATCGAGCACGCGAGCGGCCTCAAGCTTGTCGGCATGGCGATGCGCCAGGACGTTGAATACCGCCTCGCGGGTGCGATCGGTGGTCGGGCGGATGGCATTGCTTTTCGGCGTCGCCAGCGGCCGCCCGCGGAACTCACCGCCGACGATCCGCATTGCCGCCCCTCTTCGGACCACGCGGGCGATCGCCGCCATCGCCTTCGGGGCGCTCGCCGCGGGGCTTGCCGAACGGTTTCGCGCCCGGCTTGTCCTTGCCGCCCGGCTTGTAGGATGCCTTGCGCGCCTTCGCCTCGGCGGCCCTGGCGGCGTCGGCTTCCGCCCTGCCCTTGCCGATTGGCCGGGCGCCCGGCGCCATCCAGACATTGGCCTTGCGCTGGCCCGGCGGCTCGATCGGCCGCTGCTCGCGTTCGGATTTTTTCCCGCCGAAACGGGGCTTGTCGCCAAACCCACCGCGAGGCTTGTCGCCGAAACCGCGGTCGGATTTCGGGCCGCGCTCGCCAAACGCCCTGTCCGGTTTTGTCGAGAGCTTGCTCAGCGCCTCATCGCGGCTGTCTTCGCGGCGCTTGCGCGCCTTGATCAGACCGCCCTCGCCGATCGGCCGGCGGTCGCCGTCGCGCGTGAATTTCGGCCGATCGGCCTCGTCGCGGCGCGGTCCGCCGCCGCGCACGGGCTTGTTGGAAAACGGCTTCTGGATCTCGGCATCGAAATTGGCGCCGGATTCCTCGATCAGCCGTTCGCCAAGTTGCTCGCGCAGCACGCGGCCCTTGATCTCCAGCACATGGCCCTCGGGAAGGTCCTCGAGCTGGAACGGACCATAGGAGATACGGATCAGCCGCGTCACGTCGAGGCCGAGCGCGCCGAGGATGTTCTTGACCTCCCGGTTCTTGCCTTCGCGCAGCCCGATGGTCAGCCAGGCATTGGTGCCCTGCTCGCGGTCGAGCGAGGCTTCGATGGAGCCGTAGAAGACACCATCGACGGCAATACCCTCGCGCAGGCCGGCGAGCGCGCTCTCCTCGACCTTGCCGTGGACGCGCACGCGGTAGCGCCGCAGCCAGCCGGTGGCCGGCAGTTCGAGCACGCGCGACAGCCCGCCGTCATTGGTGAGCAGCAGCAGGCCCTCGGTGTTGATGTCGAGCCGGCCGATCGTCATCAATCGGGGCAGATCGGACGGCAGCACGTCGAAGACGGTCTTGCGGCCTTCCGGATCGCGGTTGGTGGTGACGACCCCGGCCGGCTTGTGGAACAGGAAGAGACGCGTGCGCTCGATCGGCGGGATCTCGGTGCCGTCGAGATGGATGACGTCGTTGGCGCTGACGTTGAAGGCTGGCGAGTCCAGCACCTTGCCGTTGACCTTGACGCGGCCGGCCGCGATCAGTTCCTCGGCGTCGCGGCGCGAGGCGATGCCGGCGCGCGCCAGCCGCTTAGCGATGCGCTCGCCGGCCTCGGACGCGGCATCCGAGGGACGCGGCCGCGGCTTGAAGCCGCCTTCCGGCTTTCCCGCGGCACCGCGCGGCGGACGATCGCTGAAATCACGCTTCGGCCGGTCGGCAAAGTCGCGCGCAGGGCGGTCGCCGAACGCAGGCCTGGAGCGATCGAAACGCCGTTCACCACGCTCACCCTCAGCGGCCACCGGCCGGTCACCGCGTGGCGCATAGGGCTTGCGGCCCTCGCGCTTGTCGAAAGGCTTGCCGTCACGCGGCGGGCCTTTGCGGAAAGGCCTGTCACCGCGCTCCCCGCCTTCACCCGTGTCACGCGGCTTGTAGCTGCGCTTGAAATCCCGGACCGGGCGCTCGCCTTCGGCGGCAATCGGCCGATCTCCGCGCGGCGCGTAAGGCTTGCGGCCCTCACGCTTCTCGAAGGGCTTGCCTTCACGCGGCGGACCTTTGCGGAACGGCCTTTCGGCGCGCTCCGCGCCCTCACCCGCTTCGCGCGGCCCCACTTCACGCGGCTTATAACTGCCCTTGAAATCGCGCTTGCCTTCGGCAGCCATTGGCCGCTCACGTTTCGCGAACGGCTTCTTGGCGCCGTAGGCCGGCTTGCCGTCTCGCCGGCCAGCCGGCTTCGAGCCGCCCTTGCGCGGCCCGCGTGGAGATTTCTTGTCGTCGTCCATTACTTTGCTCGTCTTCGCCTGCTACAGCGCCGCGCGCCCTTTCGGACGCAGAACGCAGGCAGTGGCATCTTGATTTTGCGCATCCAGCGGCGCGGTAAAAACCGATTCCGGTTTTCAGGGTCTCGCGCTAGATAACAGGATCACTCTCGGGTGGCGAGGAGTAATCGGAATGGAAACCGCTTGAAACGACCGGATTTCATGGCCTTGGCGCTTGAAGAGGCCGAGGCGGCCGCCAGTCGCGGCGAAGTGCCGGTCGGCGCGGTGATCGTCAGCGGCAACACGGTGATCGCGAAAGCCGGCAACCGTACCCGCGAGCTTGCCGATCCGACGGCGCATGCCGAGATGCTGGCGATCCGCGAGGCCTGCCGAAAGCTCGCCAGCGAGCGCCTCACCGGCCACGACCTCTATGTGACGCTGGAGCCCTGCGCCATGTGCGCCGGCGCGATCTCCTTCGCCAGGCTGCGGCGGCTCTATTTCGGCGCCGCCGACGAGAAAGGCGGCGCGGTGGTCAACGGCACGCGCTTCTTCGCGTCGCCCATCTGTCACCACACGCCGGACGTCTATCCGGGAATCCGCGAAAGCGACGCCGCCCTCATCCTCAAGGACTTCTTTCGGGAACGGCGAGAAACCTAGAGGCGCGCCTTACAGGCCTAGCCAGTCGAACCAGCCGCCCTTCTTGCCCTCCGCCTGCGCCTTGAGACGGCGCTCCTTCTTGTACTCGTCCTCGCCGAGCTCGTTCTGCGGCGCGGTGTCGGCTGCCTGGCGATAGGCGAGCGGCGGCTCGCTCAGATATTTGCGGGTAGTCGGATCGCCCTGCTTCTGCTCGGCAAGCCGGCGCTGGATCTCGGCGGTGCGCGTAGCGCTGGAATCATCCGGCGACCAGCGCGGCGGGTGGCTGGAGCCCGATTCGGCCAATGCCTTCTTCACCGCCACGGGATCGGTCTGCACATCCTCGACCGCTTCCGGCTGGTAGTTCGGATCATTCTGGTGCGCGGTGGCATCGGCGCGGATGCGGGCGCGACGCGCCTCCGGCGATTCGGGCCAGTCGGCGCTCGCCGTCTCGATGCTCTGCTGCGGCGGCGGCAGGCTTTCCTTCTGTCCAGGCGCGGGCTTCACCAGGTCTGGGCGCGGCTTGTAGTCGATCGGGTCGCGACGCTTCGGCGTGATCGAGGCGGCGCCGGAAACATCGTCGAAAAGCTGCGCGGCGGCGGTCTTGTCGGTTCCGTAGGTGGGCGAACTCATGCAGCCCGACAGAGCGATGGCCGATACCACAAGCGGCGCCACCAGCGCGGCGCGCGCGAACGTTCTGTCGGTCATGCCAAAAAGTCCCACTCTAACAGCCTTTCGGTCGCCACCGGCCAAGGGCACGGTCCCCGTTCCCCGCATTTGCGATGGAAATCCGGCGACAATTTGTCTGCCGGAGTGTCGCGTGTTTACCTCAACCACTTATTAAGGGCAACGCATGGGCGGATATGGGCCGCCCGGCGTGGTACTTTTGCACCTGTTTGACGGCGCATGCCGTTCTCCCAAGATCGCCATGCACCCTCGGGTCAAGCCCCGAGGGCATGCTTTGGGCCGCATTCACCTAGAGTCGCCCGAGCGCCTTCAGCTCGTGCAGCACGGCCGCGTCGCGGGCCGAGACATCCGGGAATTCCGTATCCCGCCCGACATCGGCGGTGTAGCGCCAAGAGCGCGCGCATTTGACCAGGCCACGATCCTCGGCTTTCTCCACCACCACCGCCACGCCCTTGACGTCGTCGAGCGTGAAGGCGCCTTCCGGCGCCTTGCCATGCTTGATGACAAGGTCGCTGGTGATCGCCATCTCGGCCATGTCGACATCGGCGATGGCTGCTTCCAGCGCCGCGTCGTCGAGCGTGACCATTGGCACGGCCTCGAGCGAGGAGCCGATCAGCTTCTCGGCGCGCGCAATCTCCAGCGCGCCGGTGATGACGCGGCGCACCTGCCTCGGTCGAGCCAGGCTTCCTCGGTGGTGAAGGGCAGCATCGGCGCCAGCCATTTCACCAGGCATTCGAAGAGGTGGCGCACCACCTGCACGGCCGCGCGGCGGCGCAGGCTCGACGGCCCGTCGCAGTAAAGCGCGTCCTTGCGGATGTCGAAGTAGAAAGCAGACAGCTCCACCACCATGAAGTCGAGCAACGTGCGGGTGATGCGCTTGAATTCGAACGCGTCGTAGCCCTGCCGCACCACTTCGTCCAACTCGGACAGCCGGTGCAGCATCAGCCGCTCCAGTTCCGGCATCGTCTCGACCGGCACGTCCTGGCCGTCGTCATGGGCGAGCGTGCCGAGCATCCAGCGGATGGTGTTCCTGAGCTTGCGGTAGGCGTCGATATTGGTCTGCAGCACGTTCTTGCCGAGCCGCTGGTCTTCCCAATAGTCGGTCGTCACCACCCAGAGCCGCAGGATATCGGCGCCGGACTGCTTGATGACGTCCTGCGGCACAACCGTGTTGCCGAGCGACTTCGACATCTTGCGGCCTTCCTCGTCCATGGTGAAGCCATGGGTGATGACCGTGTCGTAAGGCGCCCTGCCCCTGGTGCCGCAGCTTTCGAGCAGCGAGGAGTGGAACCAGCCGCGATGCTGGTCCGAACCCTCGAGATAGACGTCGGCCGGCCATTTGAGGTCGGGCCGATCTTCCAGCGTGAAGGCATGCGTCGAGCCGGAGTCGAACCAGACATCCAGGATGTCCATCACCTGGTGCCATTTCGAGGCATCGTGGTTGCCGAGGAAACGTTCCTTGGCGCCTTCGGCGAACCAGGCGTCGGCGCCTTCCTTCTCGAAAGCATCCATGATGCGCTGGTTGACGGCTTCGTCCTTCAGCACGTTGCCGTCCTCGTCGGCGAAGACTGCGATCGGCACGCCCCAGGCGCGCTGGCGCGACAGAACCCAGTCGGGGCGCTCCTCGATCATGGCGCGGATGCGGTTCTGGCCGGCCGCCGGCACGAAACGCGTGTCGTCGATCGCCTTCAGCGCACGGCTGCGCAGCGTCGTGCCGTCGCCGAGGTCCTTGTCCATATAGACGAACCATTGCGGCGTGTTGCGGAAGATGATCGGCTTCTTCGAGCGCCAGGAATGCGGATAGCTGTGCTTCAGCCTGCCGCGCGCGAACAGCGCGTTGCGCTTGATGAGCTCGTCTATCACCGCCTGGTTGGCGTTGCCCTTCTTGCCGTTATCGTCGATGACGCGCGCGGCGCCTCCTTCGCGATCAGGACCGAAGCCCGGAGCGTCCCTGGTGAAGAAGCCGGCATCGTCGACCGTGAACGGGATCGTGGTATCGACGCCGCGCTCCCTGAGTTCGGCCGCCGCATCCATCCAGGCCTCGAAGTCCTCGCGGCCATGGCCAGGCGCGGTATGAACAAAACCGGTGCCGGCATCGTCGGTGACATGCTCGCCGGCGACCATCGGCACAGGGAATTCGTAGCCGCCGCCGAGACCCTTGAAGGGATGCGAAAGCGTAAGGCTTCCAAGCTGTTGAGCCGGGACGCTATGAAGTCGAGTCAAGGTGACCTTGGCCTTGGCGGCGCAGTCCTCGGCAAGCGCGTCGGCGAAGATCAGCTTCTCGCCGGGCTGCGGGCCGAAGGCGTTCTCGGCCGCCGTCACCTCATAGAGGCCATAGCCGATGCGCGGCGAATAGCTGACCGCACGGTTGCCGGGGATGGTCCAGGGCGTCGTCGTCCAGATGACGACATGCGCCTCGACGAGATCGAGCGCGGCCCCGTCCAGCGCCGGCGCGGCGCCTGCGACCGGCTGGACCAGGCTCGCGACCGGGAACTTCACCCAGATCGTGTCGCTCTCATAGTCCTGATATTCGACCTCGGCCTCGGCGAGCGCGGTGCGCTCGACCACGCTCCACATCACCGGCTTCGAGCCGCGATAGAGTTGCCCCGACATCGCGAATTTCAACAGTTCGCCGGCGATGCGCGACTCGGCATGGTAGGCCATGGTCGTGTAGGGACTGTCGAAATCGCCGACGACGCCGAGGCGCTGGAACTCGCCACCCTGAACCTTGATCCAGTTGGCCGCGAAGTCGCGGCATTCCCTGCGGAACTCGTTGACCGGCACCTCGTCCTTGTTCTTGCCCTTGGCGCGATACTGCTCCTCGATCTTCCATTCGATCGGCAGGCCATGGCAGTCCCAGCCCGGCACGTAGTTGGCGTCGTAGCCGCGCATCTGGAAGGAGCGGTTGATGACGTCCTTGAGGATCTTGTTCAGCGCGTGACCGATATGGATGTTGCCGTTGGCGTAAGGCGGACCGTCATGCAGCACGAATTTCTCGCGGCCGGCGGCCTCCTCGCGCAGCTTCCTGTAAAGGTCCATGTCCTGCCAGCGCTTGACCAGGCCGGGTTCCTTCTCGGGCAGGCCGGCGCGCATCGGGAAATCCGTCTGCGGCAAATAGAGCGTTTTGGAATAGTCGATCGTTTCAGCAGTGTCGGTCATTGGGGTATCGGTCATTGATCTGCCATCTGCGTTACCCGAAGGCATGAAAGCCCGGGCGTTGAGGTCTTAGCTGACGCATATCGCTTTCCCAAAACCGGAGCCCACTTTTGGGCGATATGCGTTGATTTTCTTGAAAAAGCGCGAGGGGCACGCGCGAAAACTCCCGGCGGCTCCAGCGGCGCTCAGGCCGCCCGGAACACCGGGCCCGTAATTCGTATCGCGATCGCGAAAAGGCGCGAAAAGCTCGTCATGGCGTGGCTTTTAGCGGATGGCGCGGCAGGAATAAAGCACGGATTTCGGGGGACGAAGCCGCCTTCGCGGCCTACATCGTGAAATTGAAGCGGTATGTGGTCGACACACCGAAGGTCCACTGGTTGCGGTCGCCGCGTTCCTTGACCAGGCTGGAATCGGCAGCCGGCCCCATCAGGCGCGAATATTCGGTGAAGACGCTCGCGGTCATCGGCTCGGTCACCTTCCAGGTGATCGCGCCGCCGAGGCCCGCCGATTTCACACCGCCGCCCGGATGGTATTCGCTCAAGCCCGAGGTCGCCGCTTCCTTGGCGTTGACGCCGTAATAGGCGTCGAAATAGTCGGACGACGCGAAGGAGACGCGCGGGCCGCCGGAAATGCGGACCGTCGGCGTGACGTCGTAGAAGGCGTCCGCGGCGATATCCGCGACGAAACCATTATGGGACCGAATTCCGTGCCGCAGTTCCGCCCGCGCCCTCACCCAATCCAAGGGATAGAATTCGAAGAAGCCGCCCACCTCGCCGCCGAAGCGCACCGGGTCGAGGCCCTTCAGTTCATCCTTGCTTTCGCGCGAGAATATGAACTTGCCGGTCAGACCGGCGCGAACGGAACC
>JAFKFE010000262.1 GCA_017308345.1 Alphaproteobacteria bacterium
CGTCCCTTGGGTGGAGGCGATATTCGCGGCACCGATCCTGGACGACCCCGACTTCTATCGGCGGCAGGAGCAGATCATCTCCTTCCAGCATCCCGACCACGAGACGGCCAACTGGCCGCAGCAGGGCTTGAAACTATGACGATCCAGGGCAGTTCCTTGCGCACGCTCTATCCGGAGATCGAGCCGTTCGATTCCGGCATGCTCGATGTCGGCGACGGCCACACCGTCTACTGGGAGCGCTGCGGCACCAGGGGCGCCAAGCCAGCCGTGTTCCTGCATGGCGGCCCGGGCGGCACGATATCGCCAAAGCACAGGCGCCTGTTCGACCCGAAGCTCTACGACGTCATCCTGTTCGACCAGCGCGGTTGCGGCAGGTCGACGCCCAACGCCTCGCTCGAGGCCAACACCACCTGGCACCTCGTCGCCGACATCGAGCGCCTGCGCGAGATGGCGGGCTTCGACAAATGGCTTGTCTTCGGCGGCTCCTGGGGCTCGACGCTGGCGCTCGCCTATTCGCAGACGCATCCGGAGCGCGTCAGCGAGCTGGTTGTGCGCGGCATCTACACGCTGACCCGCGCCGAGCTCGAATGGTACTATCAGTTCGGCGTCTCCGAGATGTTCCCCGACAAATGGGAGCGCTTCCTCGCGCCGATCCCCGAGGCAGAGCGCGGCGACATGATGGCCGCCTATCGCAAGCGGCTTGTCGGCTCCGACCGCAAGGCGCAGGTAGAGGCGGCGCGTGCGTGGAGCATCTGGGAAGGCGAGACGATCACGCTGCTGCCCGAGCCCGAGACCAGCGACCCGTTCGCCCAGGACGATTACGCCGTCGCCTTCGCGCGCATCGAAAACCACTATTTCGTCCATGCCGGCTGGCTGGAGGAAGGGCAGCTTTTGCGCGACGCCTGGAAGCTCAAGGACATTCCCGGCACCATCGTCCACGGCCGCTACGACATGCCTTGTCCGGCGAAATACGCCTGGGCGCTGCACAAGGCCTGGCCGAAGGCGGATTTCCACCTCATCGAGGGCGCCGGCCACGCCTATTCGGAAGCCGGGATTCTGGACCAGCTGATCCGGGCGACCGATCGGTTCGCGGGGAAATAGTGATGCACGTTCGCGCTCCGCACCGTGAAGGAGCGCGGCTTTTCGAGCTATAGCCATGACAAAACAGAGACTGTTTCTCTTCGACACCACCCTTCGCGACGGCCAGCAGACGCCGGGCATCGACTTTTCCGTCGAGGATAAGATCGCGATCGCAAAACTGCTCGACGAGTTCGGCATCGATTATGTCGAGGGCGGCTATCCCGGCGCCAACCCGACCGATACGGCCTTCTTCCAGAAGAAGCGGACGGAAAGCGCGAAGTTCGTCGCCTTCGGCATGACCAAGCGGGCGGGGATCTCGGCTTCCAACGACCCGGGGCTGGCTGCGCTTGTGCAGTCGAAATCCGACGCCATCTGCTTCGTCGCCAAGAGCTGGGACTACCATGTGCGCGTGGCGCTCGGCTGCACGAACGAGGAGAACCTGGAGTCGATCAAGGCATCGGTCGAGGCGGCGGTCGCTTCGGCCAAGGAGGCGATGGTCGACTGCGAGCATTTCTTCGACGGCTTCAAGGCCAATCCCGATTACGCGCTGGCCTGCGCCAGGACCGCTTACGATGCCGGCGCGCGTTGGGTGGTGCTGTGCGACACCAATGGCGGCACGCAGCCTTCCGAAGTGCGCGCCATCGTCGAGAAGGTGATCGCAGGCGGCATCCCGGGCAGCCATCTCGGCATCCATGCCCATGACGACACCGGCCAGGCGGTGGCGAATTCCCTTGCCGCGGTCGAGGCCGGCGTGCGCCAGATCCAGGGCACGCTGAACGGCATCGGCGAACGCTGCGGCAACGCCAACCTGATCACCATCATCCCGACGCTTTCGCTGAAGCCGGCCTTCGCCGACCGCTTCGAGACAGGCGTCTCGGCCGAGGATCTGGCTGGAATATCAAGGCTCTCCCGCGCCTTCGACGAGTTGCTCAACCGTGCCCCGGAAGCGCAGGCACCCTATGTGGGCTCCTCCGCCTTCGCCACCAAGGCCGGCATCCATGCCTCCGCCTTGGCCAAGGAGCCGGCGACCTATGAGCATGTCCCGCCCGAGGCCGTCGGCAACCGCCGCCGCGTCATGGTTTCCGACCAGGGCGGCAAGGCCAATTTCCTCGCCGAGCTCAAGCGGCGCGGCATCGAGGTGCCGAAGGACGATAACAGGCTCGACTCCCTGATCGCCGTGGTCAAGGAGCGCGAGGCCGAAGGTTATGCCTATGAAGGCGCCGATGCCTCCTTCGAGCTGCTGGCCCGCAAGATGCTGCACGGCCTGCCGGAATTCTTCAACGTCACCTCCTTCCGCTGCATGGTCGAGCGCCGCTTCGACGCCAACGGCAATCTGAAGACGGTGTCCGAGGCGATCGTGAAGGTCGAGGTCGATGGCGAGGAGAAGATGTCGGTCGCCGAGGGCCACGGCCCGGTCAACGCGCTCGACATCGCGCTGCGCAAGGACCTCGGCAAATACCAGAGCGAGATCGTCGACCTCGAGCTCGCCGATTTCAAGGTGCGTATCCTCAACGGCGGCACCGAGGCCATCACCCGTGTTTTGGTCGAATCGCATGATTCCACCGGCGCCCGCTGGTGGACGGTCGGCGTGTCGGAGAACATCATCGACGCCTCCTTCCAGGCGCTGATGGATTCCATCGTCTACAAGCTGATGAAGAACCGCGAGATGGCCGGGCTGGTGGCGGCGGAGTAGACGCTGCCGTCTTTCCTCTCCCCCGCTTTGCGGGGGCGAGGAAACGGCGCACCAACTGCTTGAACCATCACGAAATGTCCATTGATCCATCACATTTTTGCGATGGTCTTGGACGGTCCGCTGGGCCATAGCGTTGGGCCATGGTCACCGCAACAGCCGATCTCGATCAAGACGCCAAGGGCCGCCGCGGCTTCCTGCTGGCGCTTGGCGCCTATTTCCTCTGGGGACTGCTGCCCTTCTACATGAAGGCGGTGGCGCACCTGCCGCTCGCCGAGGTGATCGCCAACCGTGTCGTCTGGTCGGTGCCGATCGCGGCGGCAGTGTTGATCTGGGCCGGCCGCACGGCCGACTTCAAGGCGGCGATCCGCTCACCGAAGAGCCTTGCCATGGCGGCGCTGACGGCGGTGCTGATCTCGGTCAACTGGGGCATCTATGTCTGGGCGATCTCGGTCGGCCGCACCGTCGAGACAGCGCTCGGCTACTACATCAATCCGCTGGTCAGCGTCGTGGTCGGCGCCGTGCTGCTCGGCGAGCGGCTCGACCGGCTGCAGATCGCCGCGGTGGCGCTGGCCGCGATCGCGGTGGCGGTGCTGACCGTCGAGGCCGGCAAGCTGCCCTGGGTGTCGCTGGCGCTCGCCTTCTCCTTCGCCGCCTACGGCTTCTTCCGCAAGACACTGCCGATCGGCCCGAGCCAGGGGTTCCTGCTCGAAGTGCTTCTGCTTTCGGTGCCGGCGCTTTGCTACATCGTCTACCTGATCGCCACCGGCCAGGACCATCTCATCTCCAGCGCCGGTTCCGACACCGCCTTGCTGATCGGCTGTGGTCCAATCACCGCGGTGCCGCTGTTGCTGTTTGCTTTTGGCGCCCGGCTGCTGCGCCTGTCCACCATCGGCATCATGCAATATATCGCGCCGACCATGGTGTTCCTGATCGCCGTCCTGATCTTCGATGAGCCGTTCGGCACCACACAGGCCATCGCCTTCGCGCTGATCTGGGTGGCGCTGGCGATGTACAGTTGGTCGATGTTCAGGGGCCGCGAGGTTCGCCCGGCGGCGCCAGCGACGAGATAGGATCGGCGCGCTACACCCGCCCGAGTCGCCGCACGACCATGTAGATAACGCCGGCGATGACGATTGAAATCGCCGTCACCACCCAGAAGCCGAAGGGCGTATCGACCAGCGGCAACCCGCCGACATTCATGCCGAACAGGCCGGAAATGATGGTCATCGGCAACAGCACGGCCGTCATGACGGAGAGGATGTAGAGCAACTGGTTCGACCGCTCGGTCAGCTTGGCCATCAGCTCGTCCTGCAGCAGCCTCGTGCGCGCCTGCAACTGCTCGCCGTCGTGATGCAGCGTATATGCCCGATGCGAAAGCCGCGCCGCCATGTCGTTGATCGCGTCCGGCAGCTCGTTACGATGCGCATGGTCCAGGTGGCGAAACAGGTTGGTGAGCGTCGCCATCTGGCGGTGGATCAGCACCAGTTGGCGGCGCGCGTCGACCAGCGCCTGCCGCTCGCTGTGCCATGCGTCGACGACGATGCGGTCCTCGATACCGTCCAGCGTGTCGCCCATCTTGTCGAGTTCGGCCGCCATGCCGTCGAGCGACTGGCCCATCACCGCCTCGATCAGCTCTGCCGGCGTGCGGAATTTGCGCGATCCGCTTTCCACCAGCTTGCGGACCCTGTCGACCGATTCCAGCGGCTGTTTGCGGGCGCCCACCAGCATCCTGTCGTTCAAGGCGAAGCGGAAATGGGTGAGCCCGCGCGCTTCCGCGAAGTCATGCCTGAGGTCGGGCAGGTCGCCATAGAGGAAGTCGTCCTCGAAATCGATCTGGCAGCCATGGCTGGGGGACAGGAAGGCGTCCCGCACCGCCGCCGGCAGGGCCTGCTCGCCCCCGATCTCCTGGCGGGCGCGGATGTCGGTGATCTGGTAGCTGCGCCAGGTCCAATACGCCTCGGCGGGGTCCCTGGTGCGGGAGCCGTCGGCCTTGAAATGGTAGATGAAGAAGAGCCCGTGCTCGTCCGGCAGGTAGGGCGAAAGGTCGGTGTCTTCGGCGGGCAGGGCAATGTTCATGGCGGCTTCGCCGGCTCTTGATGCGGTCGGGGTCGCGGGGGCGGCCAGTCGGCATCTCTAGCATGCGCCACCCGGTTGGGTGTGACAGTTCGATGACGGCCGACGCTCGCGCGGCTTCAGCCCCGATTTCATGCGTCCCCAAAAAAACTTCAGCGCCCCGGGAATAAAGCCCGGGCCTTCCGGGTCTTGGCTGTAGCGAGGCCATCCTCCCAAGGCACGCATCAACCAACCCGGAAGGAATACCGACATGAACAAGATCGTCTTCACCGCAGTCGCAATCCTCGTCGCCACCGGCGGCGCCTTTGCCGGCAGCGACCACTTCTCCGCGACCGGCCAGCAGGACGCGGGCGTCGACACCACCACCACCGCCTCCATCGTGAAGCTGGACATGCACCGCCACGACATGAAGCCGGCGGCCAGGATTGCTGCGGAAGAGCCCGGCCAGGGCATCTGGGGTCGCTGAGCTAGGGGTTCAGCAGTCGAATGCTTGGGTTCCGGCAGGGAAGGCACGCCCTCGCCGTAACCGGGCCAGAGACGCCGATCTCCCCGGCGCCGGCCGGTCTTCAGTCGGACCGGCCGTCCCCGGTTCCGCAGCCGGCGGAGGGCCGCACCGGGCCCTCCGCCATTTCTCTCATACAGCCTGAAACTCGCAGCAACTCGCAGCCACTAGAGGAGACTTCCGATGTTCAACATGACGCGACGCATGGTGCTTGGATCCGCCGCGGCGGCGACCGCCTTCGGCATCGCCGGCAAGCTGGAATTCGCGCCGGCGGCTTACGCCGAAACCCCGGTCGAGCCGCTCGTCGGCTTTTACAAATACAAGGTGGGCTCGCTCGAGGTCACCGCCGTCTATGACGGCATCTGGCGCAAGCCGCACGACCCGGCCTTCATCAAGGACGTATCGGTCGACGACACCAAGGCCGCGCTCGCCAAGGCGGGACTGACCACCGAGTTCATGCCGATCCCGCTCACCGTCGTCGTTCTCCAGATGAACGGCCGCACCATCATGATGGACGCCGGCTCCGGCGTCGGCCAGTGGCAGGCCAACGCCACGCATCTGCCGGCCAACATGAAGGCCGCCGGCATCGACTACAAGGCGATCGACACTATTCTGATCTCGCATTTCCACCCCGATCATGTCTGGGGCCTGATGGAGAAGGGCACCAACAATGCGGTGTTCCCGAATGCCGAGCTGATCGTCAACGCCACCGAATACAATTGGTGGACCGATCCGAGCCGGCTGGCCAAGCTGCCCGAGGGCCGCAAGCCGGCGGGCAAGCGCATCGCCGAGAACTTCCCGAAATGGAAGAACTGGAGGCTGGTCGACGACGGCGCGGAGGCGGTGCCCGGCATCCGCCTCATGGCGGCGCCCGGCCACACGCCCGGCCATTCCGTCTACCATGTCGATGCCGGCTCCGAGCAGTTCCTCGTCTCGGCCGACACCATGTACGTGCCGGCGCTGCTCGCCCCGCACCCCGAATGGCAGGGCAGCTACGACCAGGACGGGCCGATGGCGATCACCACCCGCCACCGGATCATCGACCAGGTGATCGCCGACAATGTCCGCATCTGCGGCTCGCACTTCCCGTTCCCGGGCACAGGCAGCTTCGTCAAGGACGGCAATGCCTACGCCTTCACCCCAACCCAGATCTGAGCTGAATCGGATCGTGAACAGAAAGCGACAACTCTTATGAGACACACACTTTTCGCGGTGCTCGGCGCCATTGCGGTGCTGACCGCCGCGCCGATCGCCATCGCCGTTCCGGCCTATGCCGTCGACGACATCGAAGGCGCCGACGCGCCGGACCTGACGGTCGTGAAGGCAAAGATCGACGCCAAGGACTACAAGGGCGCGCTGGCCGACCTGCGCGATCTCGCGCAGGACACCCAGCAGGCCGACGTCTACAATCTGCTCGGCTTCACCCTGCGCAAGACCGGCGACTACCAGACTTCGCTGACCTACTA
>JAFKFE010000263.1 GCA_017308345.1 Alphaproteobacteria bacterium
AATGCTCGGCCGAGCCGCGGCCATGCTTGCCGACGAAGCCGACCGCGTGACTGTCGTCGACCATGACCATGGCGTCGTATTTCTCGGCAAGGTCGCAGACCCCGCGCAAATTGGCGATGATGCCGTCCATCGAAAACACGCCATCGGTGGCGATCAGCCGGAAGCGGCTGTCCTTCGCCCCACTCAGGCGGGCTTCGAGATCGGCCATGTCGTTGTTGGCGTAGCGGAAGCGCCTGGCCTTGGAGAGCCGCACCCCATCAATGATCGAGGCGTGGTTCAGCGCGTCCGAAATGATGGCGTCCTCCTCGCCGAGCAGCGTCTCGAACAGGCCGCCATTGGCGTCGAAGCAGGAGGAATAGAGGATGGTGTCCTCCATGCCGAGGAAGGACGAGATCGTCGCCTCGAGCTGCTTGTGCTCTTCCTGCGTGCCGCAGATGAAGCGCACCGAAGCCATGCCGTAGCCGTAACGGTCGAGCGCATGCTTTGCCGCGTCGCGCAGGTCCAGGCTGTCGGCGAGGCCGAGATAGTTGTTGGCGCAGAAGTTCAGCACCTTTTCGCCGCCGACTTCGATCTCGGCGGACTGCATCGAGGAAATCACCCGCTCGGACTTGTAGAGCCCGGCCGATTTCAGGCCCTGGAGTTCGCTGTCGATGTGGGAAAGGAATGCTTTGCTCATGGTCCGGCCCTGTTCGGTTCGAGGCCGGACTGTCGCGCCGCGGGCATGAAAAATCCATCGCAAAAGCGACCGTATCGGTGGCGTGGCGAAAGCTCGAAGGCAATCCCGGGCGGCGACCCGACGACAATGCTATCAAAAAGGCGCGCGCGGGAAACGACATGATAACCATCTTGCAAGCTTTGTCGCGCCGCCATGATGGCCGCAAGCCTCCCTTGCCGACCTGTTAACCCTTTCAAGGCAAGCGTCTTCCCGTCACGAATCCAAGGTCGGAATCCGTCGGCCGGAGGGGGTCACCCAGTCATGTCGCAGCAGCCAGTGCAGAGCGTTTCGCGCAAGCTGATCCTGCTCATCAAGACCGGCTACTGGCTGGCGCTCGCGATCATCGCCGCGATGGTGGTGGCTTCCTTCATCCTCCTGCAGCAACTGATGGCGCAGCAACAGCACAACGACGCGCTGTTCGACATCGTCTCGACACAGAAGGCGCTGTCGCAGCGCATTGTCTTCCTGGCCAGCGCCACCGGCGCCGCCTCGCGCGACAAGCAGCCGGCGCTGGTCACCGCGCTCAAACAGGCGACGGGCGAGTTCGAGACCAGCTACGACCGGCTGCTCAAGGAAACCGGCGCCGATCCGCGGTCGCCGGCGCGCGACGATCCGAAATCGATCGAATATGTGCTTTTCAACAAGCCGTTCCACCTCGATTATTTCTCGGTCGGCCTCGTCGCCAATGGCGACAGGCTGGTGTCATCCTTCGAGTCGCAGCTCGGCATGCAGAGCGACGGCTACAAGGGCGGCGGCGAACGCGTCGGTCTCGACGCTTCCGTCGCCAACGCGACGATGTCGGGCTACGCCGCGCTCGGGCAGCGCATCAGCGCCTTCGCCGCCGAAAAATCCAGCAACATCCTCGACCTGCACCGGACGCTGTTCTTCGCCACCCTCGGCGTCATCGTGCTGGTGGCGCTGTTCATCTTCCGGCCGATGTCCAACGCCATCCTGCGCAAGACGCGCGAACTGGTCGACGCGCGCAACTCGATGGCCTTCATCGCCGTGCATGACGGCCTGACCGGCCTCCACAACCGCACCTTCCTCACCGACCATTTCGACACGCTGATCAAGGGAGCGCAGCGGCGCCGCGAGCGTCTGGCGGTGATCCAGTTTGATCTCGACCGATTCAAGCAGATCAATGATACGCTCGGACACGCCGCCGGCGACTATGTGCTGGTGGTCACGGCGCAGCGCATGCGCGATTCCTGCCGCGCGTCGGATCTCTGCGCGCGGCTCGGCGGCGACGAGTTCGTCATGATCCTCAACGGCGCCGGCACCACCGAGGACATCCATGCGCTGGCCAAGCGCATCCTCGGCGAGATCAACGAGCCGATCACTTTCCAGGGCACGACCATCATGCCCGGCGCCAGCGCCGGCATCGCCGTCTATCCGGTCGACGCCGACAACGCGCAGGACCTGCTCGTCCATGCCGACCTCGCGCTCTATTCCGCCAAGAAGCTCGGCGGAGGGAACTTCTCCTTCTTCTCGGAGGAATTGCGCCGCGAGCTCGACTATCGCAAGCAGCTCGAACAAGACATCCGCACGGCGATCGCCAACAAGAGCTTCGAGGTCTATTTCCAGCCACAGGTTTCGCTGACCAGCGGCAAGATCAGCGGCATCGAGGCGCTGGTGCGCTGGAGGCACGCGACACGCGGCATGATCTCGCCGGGTGAGTTCATTCCCGTCGCCGAAAAATGCGGCTTCATGCCGGACATAGGCCGCATCGTCATCGCCAAGGCGATCGAGGAAGCCGCGGAATGGAACCGCGCCGGCATCGATTTCGGCCGCATCGCCGTCAACGTCTCCGGCACCGAGCTGCGCGAGCCCGATTTCGACACTTTCCTGTTCGGCACGCTGGAGCGCGCGGGGCTGCCGCCGCAGAAGCTGGCGCTGGAGATTGTCGAATCCGTCATCCTCGACGACGAGAAGACCGGTATCGCCTCGAAGCTGCGCCACATCCGCGCCGCCGGCGTGCATCTCGAGCTTGACGATTTCGGCACGGGCTATGCCTCGCTCAGCCACGTCAACCCCAACGAGATCGACCGGCTGAAGATCGACCGCCGCTTCGTGCAGAACATCAACGAGAACGGCGACAACACCAAGATCGTGCGCGCCATCACCGAGCTTGCCCGGGGGCTCGGGATCTCGATCGTCGCGGAAGGCGCCGAGACCGAGGCGGAGCTCGACTCTTTGATGGCGATCGGTTGCGACCAGGTGCAGGGCTATTCGATCGCCTTCCCGATGCCGCAGGACAAGGCGCGCGAATGGCTGATGGCGCGCAGCCCGAAAAAGGCGAGGCTCAAGGTGTTGCAGGGCAGCCTGGCTTAGCCGGTTCGTCAACAGGCTTGACAGACCCAGGTTGCTTGGCGGCCTATCCTGATCGCAACCGGGTTTCGCGAATGCCGCTTCGTCATGTCCTGCCGATCCTGCTGCTCGTCGCGTCGCCGGCCTTGGCCGCCGATCGCACCATCTACCTCACCTTCGACGATGGTCCGCTGAACGGCACCAGCAACATGCTCGACGTGGTACAGGCCGAGCAGGTGCCGGTGACTTTGTTCATGGTCGGCATGCATGCCGAGGCCAACGCCACCAATCGCGCGCTGCTGCGGCGGGCACAATCGATGCCGCTGGTGACGATCGGCAACCACAGTTACAGCCACGCCTACAATCACTACCGGCATTTCTACGGCGACACCGAAGGCGTGGTCGCCGACATGCTCAGGGCCAATGCGGTGCTCGGCCTCAAACCGGCCGTGCGTGCGCGCCTGCCGGGACGCGACGTGTTCCGGCTGCCCAGCTACTCGAAGGACGACAATTCGCTGGGGCTGGCGGAGGCCGGGCGCGAGGATCCGGATTACGAATTCGTCGCGGCGTCGGGCTTCTGGCTCTATGGCTGGGACCACGAATGGGTGCATGAGGGCAGCGGCAAGCCGGTGCAGAGCGTCGACCATCTGGTCAGCGAGATCGACCATCTGTTCGCCTACGGCCATTTCGCCAGGCCGAACAAGCTCATCCTGCTCATGCATGACGAGATGTTCCAGGACGCTTTCGACGGCAAGGCGAAGCTGACGGCGTTGATCACAGCGCTCAGGCTGCGTCACTACGCCTTCGGCACGATAGCGGATTACGACTGAGGCGGATCCGCGTTCCCCCTCAGTATCGCGAGCATCTCAGCGAACTCGACCAGCCTGTTATCGGGAATACCAGCCCGCAGCCGCTTGTCGAAGGCGACCGCCGCGAGACGCAGCTTTTCGAACAGCGCCTCGCCGGACGCGGTCAGCGCCACTTGGTGGACCCTGCGGTTTTCCGGATCGCGGCGCCGCGTCAGCAATCCTTGCGCCTCCATGGCGTTGAGGTGATGCGTCAGCGTCGCGCCCTGTATGCCGATCATGCCGGCAAGCTCGCGCTGGTTGGCGAGTTCCTTTGACTTGACCGACAGCAGGGTCAGCCAGACCGGCAGCGTGCCGCCGGCCTCGACCAGCGCCGCATCGAAGGCCTGCGCAACCACTTTCGAGGTGCGGGCGAGATTCATGCCGACGGGCGGGCGGTCAAACGGTGTCATGAGCTGACAGTAGAGCAAGCAATGGCGCGGCGGAACTCGGCATCATGAATTGATATCTAATCGTTAGATATCTAATTATTCCTTATCGGCAGCGTCGTGACATGGCTACGACGCGAGGCGGAGAGGAGTGCAGTCATGCAATATGTCTATATCGTCGTCATCGGCCTGCATGTCATGGCCGGCGTGTTCTGGGCCGGCACGACCATAGCGGTCGCCCGCGATCCGGAGATCAAGGCAGAGCGCTTCATCCGGCCGCAACTCGGCGCCTCCGGCTTGGTTTTCCTGACCGGCATGCTGCTCTGGTATTTCTTCCATGAAGGCGCGTTCGGCTCGATGGAGAAGGTGCTGGCGCTTGGCATCTTGACGGCGTTGATCGCTGCCGGCGTGCAGGGCGCGCTTGTGGCCTCCGCCAGCAAGCGGCTGGCCGGCGCCGACCAAGCGACGCAGACCCAGTTGCGGGCGAAGATGAACAGGGGCGAACGCATCGCCGGCGGACTGCTGGTCCTCACGGTGCTCTGCATGGCCACCGCCAAGCTTTTTTGAAATCGCACGGCCGGCGAAACCGACCGGGCGCGGCGCGAAACGGACCGAAGCGGCAGGTGGCTCTCCTTGCAACGGTCCGTTGCGCGTCACCAACCCTCAAATCCTGATCCCGAACCGGATGCCGTCATAGATGGCGGCGTGGATGTTGCGCGAGGCGACCGCGTCGCCGATACGGAAAACAACAAACCCGCCTTCAGGATGGCGCGACGGGAAGATGTCGCCGCCCTTCACCAGCCGCTCATAGTCGACCGCGCCGCCATTACTCGACAGCGGCTTCAGCGCCAGGTAGAGATCGTCGAGCGGCGCCGTGCCGTGCTCGACCACAATTTGGTCGACACGCCGCTCGCCGCGCCAGCCGTCGGCGAAATCCGAGGCCAGCTCGGCGACGAGCTGGTTGCCCTCGCGCCGCACGGAGCGCAGCCTCGTGTTGATGGTGACGGTGACGCCCTTTTCGTGGAAGGCGCGCATATAGGGCACGTGGTTCATGCCGCCCATTTCCGGCGCGAAGAAGCGCTCCGGTGAGACCAGTTCCAGCTTCGAGCCGCTGTTGGCGATCAGCTCCGCCGCGCCCATGCCCTGATGGCCGCCATTGTCGTCATAGAGCAGGACGTTCTCGGCCGGCTTGACGCTGCCGGCCATGATGTCCCAGCTGGAGGTCACAAGATTGTCGCCGGCCGTCAGCGGCGGGTTCTGGGGCATGCCGCCGGTCGCCACGATCACCACGTCCGGCGCCAGCGCCAGCACATCGTCCTTCTCGGCCCAGGTGTCGTAGCGTATCTCGACGCCGAGGCGGTCGAGCTCGGCCAGCCGCCAGTCGATGATGCCGATCAGTTCCTTGCGGCGCGGATTCTGGGTCGCGAGCCGAACCTGGCCGCCCGCCTGGCTGGAGGCTTCGAGCACCGTCACCTGATGGCCACGCTCGGCCGCGACGCGGGCGGCTTCAAGGCCACCGGCGCCCGCGCCGACCACCACGACTTTCTTCTTCGGCCCTTCGCTCTTCGCGATGATGTGCGGAACGGTCGCTTCGCGGCCGGTCGCGGCGTTGTGGACGCAAAGCGCTTCGCCGCCTTCATAGATGCGGTCGAGGCAATAGGTGGCGCCGACGCATGGCCTGATCTCGTGCTCGCGGCCTTCCATCACTTTGCGGATGATATGCGGATCGGCGATATGGGCGCGCGTCATGCCGACCATGTCGAGCTTGCCGGTGGCAATCGCATGCCGCGCCGTGGCGACATCGGAGATGCGCGCCGCGTGGAAAGTCGGGAACTTCGTCGCCGCCCTCACCTCACCGGCGAAATCGAGATGCGGCGAGGAGCGCATGCCGGTCACCGGGATCACCTTGGTCAGCGACGCGTCGGTTTCGATCGTGCCGCGGATGATGTTGAGGAAATCGACCTTGCCGGAATTGGCGAGCCGCCTGGCGATCTCGACACCCACTTCCTTCGAGATGCCGTTTTCGAAATCCTCGTCGGCGACCATGCGGATGCCGACGATGAATTTCTCGCCGACGGCGGCGCGGACGGCGTCGAGCACCATGTCGGTGAAGCGCAGCCGGTTGTCGAGGGAGCCGCCGAACTCGTCGTCGCGATGGTTGGTCAAAGGCGACCAGAAGCCATCCATCAGGTGGCCGTAGGATTCGAACTCGATGCCGTCGAGGCCGGCCGCCTGGCAGCGCTGCGCGGCCGAGGCATAGTCGGCGACGATGCGCTCGATGTCCCACTCCTCGATGGTCTTCGGGAAGGCGCGATGCGCCGGCTCGCGCACCGGCGAGGCCGAAAGCACCGGCAGCCAGTCGGCCTTGTTCCAGCCTGTGCGGCGGCCGAGATGGGTGATCTGGATCATCACCTTGCAGTCATGCTCGTGGCAGGATTCCGCCAGTTCGGCGAGCCAGGGCACGATCCTGTCGTCATAGACATGCAGATTGCCGAAGGCGGCCGGGCTGTCGCGCGAGACGATCGCCGAGCCCGCCGTCATGGT
>JAFKFE010000264.1 GCA_017308345.1 Alphaproteobacteria bacterium
GTGAAGAGACTTATGGTACTTGCCGTGCTGGCCGGGCTCACCGCGACTGCGGCTTCCGCCGCGGATATGGTTGGTACAGTTGCCGGCTCAGCCTATGACTGGAGCGGCTTCTATGCCGGCGCGCATATCGGCGTCGCCAATGGTGACATAACGGCGACCGATGTCACGCAGCCGAATGGCGGCTTCTTTACCGACCTGGTTCCCGCCGGGACCGAAGGCTTCCATTTCAGCGACACCAATATAGCGGGCGGCGTGCATGTCGGCGCCCAGTATCAGTGGAACCAATTCGTACTGGGTGGTGAAGCCTCGTGGACCGCGACGGGGATAAGGAAGACGATCGTCAGCCCGTATTTCCCCGACAGCGATACGGAGACCGGCCGGATCCAGCATTATGCAACGGTGGTAGGCCGGATCGGCTATACCTTCGATCGCGTTCTGATCTACGCCAAGGGCGGCTATGCCGGCGGCGAGGTCGGCTTCAAGGCTCGCGACAATGACGCCCTCGTCACTTACGAGCAGAACGACTGGCACAACGGCTATGCCATCGGCGCAGGCATCGACTATGCCCTCACCGACAAGCTCAGCCTCGGGGTCGATTACACGCATATCGATCTCGGCTCAAAGACCAGCACTGGACCCAATGTGTTCGACAACGGTTCGCTGGGAGCCAATCCTGAGACATACAAGGTCAAGGCCAAGGCCGACGTCGTCATGGCGCGGCTGAGCTACAAGTTCGGCAACTGATCGATCGATAGCATCGATTTGGATCGGGCCCGGCCTCGCGCCGGGCTTTCCTTTGACGGGCGGCGTCCGAAGAACCCTTCGAGAAACGCCGCCGCCGCATACGAGATACCGAGCTCGGTCTCCGGCCGACCGTCCTTCCAGTCCTTGAAGCGCTTGAGTTCGTCACGGCCCAGGGGTTTCGTCGCCAGGGCGGTGCGACGGATGGAAACGGAGACGCGCGGTGTCTGCCGTTCGAGATCGGGACGTCTCGGAATGGCTTCCGAGAATGTCACGACGCCCCGCGCGACAAGCCCCTGCCCGCCCTCATTCTCGCTGGCGAACAGGAAGACGGCGTCGCCTTCGGCGATGCGCTTGCCGCCATACATGGTTTTCTGGGAGGCGAGGACGAACCTCATCGCCCGCGGGTCATCGATTCCGGCCTTGATGGCGTACGCCATGCCTCATGGTTCCCGGCTGAGGCCTATCCGGTAGCTCAGCACGCGCCGCGCACCGGGCTCGATCAGCATGACACCCGGCTTGTCGGCGAACTCGCCGTCGAAATCGACGGGACTGGCGACGCCATGCCAGGGCTCGATGCACAGGAACGGGGCGCCGCCGGGCTTGGACCAGATCCCCAGTTCGTTCAATCCCTGCCACGACATCTCGATTGCCGGCCCTCGCCCGGCCGCATAGCGCACGCTCCTGCTGGCCGGCCTGTCGAGGATGACGGCGTCGTCGACGAACAGTTTTTCCGAAAGCGGCAGCGTATTGCCCTTGATGGGCGTCGGTTGCGGGTCCGGCAGCAGCAGGCCGTCCTTCAGGCGGCGCACCGGCGCCGGTTCATTCTCGGCGAAGGTCAGCCGATAGGCTTCCTTGGGCAGTTCCGGCAGCAGCGGCCAGTTGAACGCCGGATGCGCGCCGATAGAGGCCGGCAGCGGCTCGTCGCCGGTGTTGATTATCTCGAAGGTGACGCCGAGCTGCCGTGGTTTCAGCTCGTAGCCGATGGCCAGGCGAAAAGCGAAGGGGTAGTGCGTTCGGGTCTCGGCGTCATCGGTCAGCACCAATGTGCAGGAGGCCGGCCCCTGCTCCGCCCAGGCGAAACGCCGGTCGCGGGCAAATCCGTGCTGCGTCATCGGATAGGTTTGGTTGCGATGCCGTAGCTGGTCGCCCTTGAGCCGGCCGACGATCGGGAACAGGACTGGCGAGTGACGGCGCCAGGCAGGGCCAGCCTGCCACAGAAGCTCGGTGCCGTGGGCATCGCGTAGCGAGACCAGTTCAGCCCCCTGCCCGACGATGGTCGCCGAGATACCGTCGGCGTGAAGCGTCAGCTGTTCCATTGCGTCCTCGCGGCTGCTGGTCGCCGGCAGGCTAGCAAAAGGCCGTGCAAGAACTCAAGCGCCGCAGGCATGCGGTCCCGTGCGCGCAGTGCGCGTCCTCCCGGCGATGGGAAAGAAAATGGCCGGAGGTTTCCCTCCGGCCACGGCGAGGCCTGCAGTGTTGCCTGCTACGGCTCGGCTATTCGCGCTCGCCGGTGAAATTCAAGAGCAGCTGGAAGATGTTGATGAAGTTCAGATAGAGCGAGAAGGCGCCGAAGACGGCGAGCTTCTGCTGCGATTCCGCATCGAAGTTCTCCGCATACTGCTCCTTGATCGTCTGAGTATCCCATGCGGTGAGGCCGACGAAGACGGCAATGCCGATCACCGAGATGGCGAACTGCAGCGCGGTCGAGCCAAGGAACAAATTGACCAGGCTTGCGATCACCACGCCGATCAGGCCCATGATCAGGAAGGACGAGAACTGCGTCAGGTCACGCCTGGTCGTGTAGCCGTACAGGCTGGTGGCGCCGAACATCGTGGCGGCGATGAAGAAGGTGCGCGCGATGCTGGTCGAGGTGAAAACCAGGAACACGGAGGCCAGCGACAGGCCCATCACGGCGCAGAAAGCCCAGAACATTGCCTGCGCGCCCGAGGCCGACATCGTCTGCATCCTGAACGAGAAGAGCATGACGAAGGCCAGCGGCGCCAGCATCACCACCCATTTCAGCGGGCTGGAGAAGATCGGCACGTAAAGCGCCGGGGTCGAGGCCACGAAAAAGGCGACGAGGCCGGTGACGACGAGACCGAGGCCCATATAGTTGTAGACGCGCAGCATGTGCTTGCGCAGGCCCTCGTCATAGACGGCTCCGGCCTGAGCGCCGGTGCCCATTCGGTATCCCAGATTGGGGCTGCTCGGCGGCACGGTCGAGACTGCCGGCGTCGCCGCGTCCGACCACCGCGTAGGCGACCTCGCCGATCTGGAAATAGGCCGATGAGATGTCATCGGCGGGCGCCACCGTCGGCTTCACGACGTCGAACGTGCCCGGCCTGATGGCGAACAGCGAGACAAGACCGAGGTCCCTGGTCTCGACCGCGACCTCGACGCTCGGCCCGAATTGCGAGGGATAGACCTGAACGTCGCGGATCTTCCAGTCGTCGGGCAGCGACGGCATGACGATCGCCGTCGCGGCTCGGATCTCGTCGGCATTGTAGGCCGGCGCTTCTTGCTGCGACGGCATGGTTTCACGCACCAAAGTCGTGCGGTGCGCCCGGACCGCATCCTCGACATAGGCCGGCGGCTGTGTCGAGGCGGCCACCTTGGTCACGGCGATCGGCCCGAAAATACCGTTGGCCAGCCAGCCCGCGGCGACCAGCACGGCAGCGGCGGCGGCCCGATGCAGCACGGCAAGCATACGCCCCCTGGCAAGCGCCCTTTCCAGCCGCCGCGCCGCCTCGGTCGTGGCCGGACGCGCCATGCCGACGGGGCCGGCAAGCGCCACGCGCAGTTCGTCGCGCGTCCTCAGATCCGACATCACGCGCGCCGCCGCTTCCGGGCGCGCGGCGAGGTGCGCCTCGACCTCGATGCGGCGGGCGACATCCAGCTGATCGTCGACATAGGCGTCGAGGTCGGCATCGGTTACGGGGTCGACAATGACGGTCATTGATCGTCTCCCACGATCTTGAGATGAGGCCTGGCTTTCGGAGGCGCCCCCTCCTCCATTTCGCGCAGCGCGGCACGCGCGCGGCCGATGCGCGACATCATGGTACCGAGCGGCACGCCGATGACCTCGGCGGCCTGCTGATAGGAAAGCCCTTCGATGGCTACGAGATGCAAGGCGGAGCGCTGCTCCTCGGGCAGCGAAAGAAACGCCTCCCGGACCTGCGACAAGCGCACGGAATGGTCCTGGGAGGCCGGCATGCTCTGGTCGGCGACAAGGCCGATCTGTTCGATGCGCGCCGCCTCTGAGCGGCGCGAGCGGATGCGGTCGATGAAGATGTTGTGCAGGATCGCCAGAAGCCAGGCGCGCAGATTGCCGCCCGAGCGAAAGGTCGCGCGCCGCTCATAGGCGCGCACCAGCGCGTCATGGACGAGATCCTCGGCCTCGGTGCCGTCGCGCGTCAGCGAGCGCGCGTAACGCCGCAGCGACCCCAACTGCCCAACGATATCGAAGCGTGCCATCGACCGTTTCATGCCCTGTTTACGAAGCATGTAGGGATTTTAATCCCCTGCCCGGCATTTCTTTTCGTGCAGCCGTCTCTTAAGGAAACCGCTGGCGTGCCGACATCGATTTGCGTATCACTCCGCCGCCATTGGAGTCCTTTTCGATGTTCGAGACCCTGCAGCCCGCGCCCGCCGACAAGATCCTTGCCCTGATCGGCCTCTATCGCAACGACCCGCGGCCCGGCAAAGTCGACCTCGGCGTCGGCGTCTACAAGGACATCGACGGCAAGACGCCGGTGATGCGCGCCGTGCGCGAGGCCGAGAAGCGGCTGCTGGCGAGCCAGGACACCAAGACCTATCTCGGCCTTGCCGGCGACACCGGCTTCAACGCCGCCATGATCAAGCTCGCCTTTGGCGACAAGGCGGACCATTCGCGCATCCGCGCCGCGCAGGCGCCGGGTGGATCGGGCGCGCTCAGGCTGGTGGCGGAGCTTCTGCAGCGCACGCGGCCCGGCGCGACGGTCTGGCTGTCCGATCCGACCTGGCCGAACCATCCGCCCGTGATGCGCGCCGCCGGCTTGCAGGTTCGCGACTATCCCTATTTCGATGCCGCTTCGGGTTCCGTCCGCTTCGATGAGATGCTGGCGGCGCTCAAGACGGCCAACAGCGGCGACGTCGTGCTGCTGCATGGCTGCTGCCACAACCCGACCGGCGCCAACCTCGATGCCACGCAGTGGGCCAAGGTCGCCGATGTGCTGCTGGAGCGTGGCCTGCTGCCCTTCGTCGACATCGCCTATCAGGGTTTTGGCGAGGGCCTGGATGCCGATGCCGCCGGCCTGCGGCTGCTGGCTGACAGCGTGCCGGAGATGGTCGTCGCCTCAAGCTGCTCGAAGAATTTCGCTGTCTATCGCGACCGCGTGGGCGCGGCGATGATCATGGCCAAGGACGGCGCCCAGGCGGATGTGGCGATGAGCCAGATGCTGGCGGCCGCTCGCGCGCTTTATTCGATGCCGCCGGATCACGGCGCGGCGGCCGTTCGCATGGTGCTGGAAGACACTGATCTGAGGAAGGACTGGGAGACGGAGCTCGAAGGGATGCGGCTGCGCATGCTGAGATTGCGCGTCGCCCTCGCCGAGGCGTTGCGGCGGCAGTCGAACTCCGACCGCTTCGATTTTGTCGCCAGCCACCGCGGCATGTTTTCGAGGCTTGGGCTGACCGAGGCGCAGGTCGAACGCCTGCGCACCGAGCATGCCGTCTATATGGTGGGCGACAGCCGCATCAACGTGGCCGGCCTGCCGGAGGGCGGCATGGACGATCTTGCCAAGGCGATCGTCTCGGTGCTCGACTGAGGCTGTGGACAACTCGTTTCAGCGTCCGACCGGCATTGGTCGACCAATGGCCTCGGGATAGGCTCGACCCATGAAGCCCTCCAAGGACATTTCCCGGCTGATCGAGATCATGGCCGCGCTGCGCGCGCCGAAGACCGGCTGCCCCTGGGATGTCGAGCAGAATTTCTCGACCATCGCGCCTTACACGATCGAGGAAGCCTATGAAGTGGCCGACGCGATCGCTCGTGGCGACTTCGATGACCTGCGCGAGGAGTTGGGCGACCTGCTGCTTCAGGTCGTCTATCATGCGCGGATGGCCGAGGAGATCGGCGAGTTCGCCTTCGGCGATGTCGTCGAGGCCATCACCACCAAGATGATCCGCCGCCACCCGCATGTCTTCGGCGACGAGAAGGCGCGCAGCGCCGGCATGGCCAAGGGCATGTGGGAGAAGATCAAGGCGGCCGAAAAAGCCGAGAAGCGCGACGCCCGGCTCGCGCGCGGCCTTGATCCGGAAGATCATGGCAAGGGCTATCTCGATAGCGTTCCGGTGGCGCTCCCTGCCCTGACGCGCGCGCTCAAGCTGCAGGAGAAAGCAGCGCGTGTCGGCTTCGACTGGAGCGAGGCAGCCCCCATCCTCGACAAGATCGAGGAGGAGATCGGCGAATTGCGCGAGGCGCTGGCCGGCGGCGATACCGGGCCGATCAAGGACGAGTTCGGCGACATGCTGTTTGCCGTCGTCAATCTCGGCCGCCACCTCAAGCTCGATTCGGAGGCGGCGCTCAGCGGAACGAACGAAAAATTCCGTTCGCGATTCCACTATGTCGAGCAGGCGCTGGAGGCCTCGGGCGGGTCGCTGGAAAAAGCCACGCTCGACGAGATGGAAGCGCTCTGGCAGCAGGCCAAAAGCGCCAAATAAACAGGCTCTTAGCTGCCGCTCTTGCGATGCAGGCGGCTCTCGATCTCCTGCCTTGCGCTGTGCGTGGCCGTCAGCGAAAGGGTGACGCTGCCGTCTTCATTGTCCATGCGTGAAACCACGTCGCCATTGCGGTAGAGCCAGTCGACCTGGCCGAGCTGGGCCGGGCTCAACGTCACCGTCATCGTTTCCAGCTCGCCCGATACACGCGTCTCGATGAGCGCTTTCAGCGTGTCCAGTCCTTCACCGGTCACCGCCGATATGGCGATCGGCGGTGTCTTGCCGCTTGCGCCTTCGGCGAGAAGCCGCTCCCGGTTGCTCTCATCGAGCAGGTCGATCTTGTTCCAGACCTCGATCACGCGGTTCGTGTCGGCGGCGTCGACGCCGAGATCGCCGAGGATGCGCTCGACATCTTCGGCCTGGGCCGCCGTGTCGGGATCGGAAATGTCGCGCAGATGCAGCACCAGATCGGCTTCGACGACTTCTTCCAGCGTCGCCCGGAAGGCGGCGACCAGATGCGTCGGCAAGTCGGAGATGAAGCCGACCGTGTCCGACAGGATAACCGGCGTGCCGTGCGGCAGCCGCACGCGCCGCAAGGTGGGGTCGAGCGTGGCGAACAGCATGTCCTCGGCCAGCACCCCTGCCCCGGTCAGCCGGTTGAACAGCGTCGACTTGCCGGCATTGGTGTAGCCGACGATCGCCACCACCGGGAAAGGAACCTTCTTGCGCTTGGCCCGGTGCAGGTCGCGCGTGCGCCGCACCGTCTCCAACTCGTGCTTCAGCTTGGTGATCTTGTCCTGCAGTATGCGCCGGTCGGATTCGATCTGGGTTTCGCCGGGACCGCCGAGGAAACCGGCGCCGCCGCGCTGCCGCTCGAGGTGGGTCCAGCTCCGCACCAGCCGACCCTTCTGGTAGTTGAGATGCGCGAGCTCGACCTGCAGCGTGCCTTCCTTGGTGCGCGCCCGCTCGCCGAATATCTCTAGAATCAGCCCCGTGCGGTCGAGCACCTTGGCGTTCAGTTCCTTTTCGAGATTGCGCTGCTGAACCGGTGTCAGCGGATGGTCGACGATGACCAGTTCCGCCTTGCGCTCCTTCACGATGTCGGCGAATTCGGCCACCTTGCCGCTGCCGAGCAGTGTCGCCGGGCGCGGGTCGGCCACCGTCACCACAGCGGTATGGACCGGATTGAGATCGATCGCGCTGGCAAGCCCGACCGCTTCGTCGCGGCGGGCGTCGGCCGAGCGGCTCAGGCGGGGGCGGTTCGACTCATCGTCGTCGCGCGGCTGGCGGGTAAGCACCGGCACAATGACGACAGCCCGGGTCGGATCCTTGGCTTCCGGCCCGAGTTGGTGTCCTTGTTTTCCGCGAACGCTGCGGTTCGCGTCCTTGTCACGTGCCAATCAGGCGCCCTGGCTTTCCTCGCCATCGAACATCTGAACCGGCTGGCTCGGCATGATCGTGGAAATGGCGTGCTTGTAGACGAGCTGGGAGTGCCCGTCACGCCGCAACAACACACAAAAATTGTCGAACGAGGTGACGACGCCAGTCAGCTTCACGCCGTTGATGAGGAAGATGGTAAGTGGATTTTTGCTCTTGCGAACTGAATTCAGGAACAGGTCCTGAAGGTTTTGCGATCGTTCCGCCATTTTTCTTGTCTTTCGCCGATCCCCTTCGGTTTGCGGGCCAATGCGCCAAATTACGCGGCACCTGTCAAGCGCGCAAACCCCCTCTTGCCGATACAAAGGCAAGCAGAACGAGATAGTTGAGGTTCATTCCAGTTGTGCGGTTATCAGGCTGGACTTTTTTCCGCAACGTCAAAAAAGGCCTGCCGCAACGAAAGTGTCATGGAGCCCGGATGGCCATTTGCGATCGGCGCGCCGTCGATTTCGACCACCGGCATGGCGATCGTGGTCGCCGAGCTGATGAACGCTTCCTTGGCCGCCTTGGCCTCGGCGACCGAAAAGCCACGTTCCTCGATCTTGAGGCCAAGCTTTGCGGCGACATCGAAAAGCGTCGTGCGGGTGATGCCGCGCAGGATGCCATGCTCGGCCGGCCGGGTGACCAGGACACCGTCGCGGGTAACGATCCAGGCGTTGGACGAGCCGCCTTCCTTGACGTTGCCGTCGGCGTCGACGAACCAGGCCTCCTGGGCGCCGGCTTCCTTGGCCTTCTGCTTGGCAAGCACATTGGGCAAGAGGCCCGTGCTTTTGATGTCGACCCGGTCCCAGCGATTCTCAGGCACGGTGATGACCTTTATTCCGGTCTCGACCCGCTTCGCTCCCGCGGCCGGATCGGCTTTTCTGGCGGTTATGACCAGGGATGGCCTTGTACCTGCCGGCGGAAACACGAACTCACGGCTGGCGACGCCGCGCGTCACCTGCACATAGACAAGGCCGTTGACCACGCCGTTGCGATTGACCACCTCGCGCAGCAGGACCGGCAGGACGCCTTCCGAAACCGGCCACGCGATCGACAGTTCCTTCAGCGAGCGCTTGAGCCGGGCAAGGTGGCGCGGCATGTCGACGATATGGCCGCGCGCCACCTCACACACCTCATAGACGCCATCGGCGAACTGGTAGCCCCGGTCCTCGATATGGACGCTGGCTTGAGAATGGACGACGTAGCGCCCGTTGACATAGGCAATGCGCGGCATGGGCATCCTCAGGGAAATATCCGGCTTTCTTAGGCGATTCCGCCCCTGCCGTAATGAACAATCGCGTGGGCCAAGCCGGTTCCAGGGAGTCTACTCAATTCCGGACGGAAGGTTACGGCGAAGCCGCCGACCCTAACCGCCGCGCACTTTTCCTCGAATCGCCTACACGCCGAGCGACTTCAGCTTGCGGTGGAGCGCCGAGCGCTCCATGCCGATGAATTCGGCGGTCTTCGAGATGTTGCCGCCGAAGCGGTTGATCTGGGCGATCAGATAGTCCTTCTCGAATTGCTCGCGCGCCTCGCGCAGCGGCAGCGCCATGATGTGCTGGTCCGACTGGTTGGGCGTGCGTGGCATCACGTCGCCGATCTCGGAAGGCAGAAGGTCGGCGGTGATCGGCGCATCGGCCTCTTCACCGCGAGCCAGAATCATCAGCCGCTCGACATTGTTGCGCAACTGGCGAACGTTGCCCGGCCAGTTGTGCGCCTGCAGCACGGCCAGCGCATCGTCGCCGATACGGCGCGGCTTGATGCCGGCCTGGCGCGCAATCTGCTTCATGAAATTGTCGACGAGATAGGGAATGTCCTCGCGCCGCTCGGCGAGCCCGGGCACCATGGGTCCTCGCGGAAGCGGCCATCGGCGATCATTGCCTCAAGGTTTTGCGAGGTGGATGAGATGATGCGCACGTCGACCTTTACCCGCTTGGTGCCGCCTACCCGCTCGAATTGCTGCTCGACCAGCACGCGCAGGATCTTGTTCTGCGTCTCGCGCGGCATGTCGGCCACTTCGTCGATGTAGAGGATGCCGCGATGCGCCTCTTCGAGCGCGCCAACCTTGCGCTCGGTGCCGTTCGATTCGGTGCCGAACAGCTCGATCTCCATGCGCTCGGGCGTGATCGTGGCGGCGCTCAGCGTCACGAACGGGCCGGTCTTGCGCGACGATAGCGCGTGGATGGCGCGTGCCGTCAGTTCCTTGCCGGAGCCGGAGGGGCCGACGATCATGACGCGGCTGTTGGTGGGAGCGACGCGCTCGATGGTCTGCCGCAACTGGCTCATCGCCGACGACATGCCGATCAGATCGAAGGTCTCGCCGCTGCGCTGCTTGAGGTCGGAGACCTCGCGCCGCAGCTTGGACGTCTCCAGGGCGCGCTCGGCGACCAGGATGAGGCGATCGGCCTTGAACGGCTTCTCGATGAAGTCGTAGGCGCCGCGCCGGATGGCCGAGACCGCCGTTTCGATGTTGCCGTGGCCGGAGATCATCACCACCGGCATGTTCGGATGCATGGTCTTGATCTCGTCGAGCAGCGCCAGGCCGTCGAGGCGTGAGCCCTGCAGCCAGATGTCGAGGAAAATCAGACGCGGCGCGCGGTCGGCGATCGCCGCCAGCGCGCTGTCGGCATCATGTGCCGTGCGGGTTTCATGACCCTCGTCGCTCAGGATACCGGCGACAAGTTCGCGGATGTCTTCCTCGTCATCGACGATGAGAATGTCAGACGCCATTACCGACCTTTTCAGTTTCTCTTTCGTGTTCGCTTCGACCTTCACCGCGTGGCGGCGCGGCTGAGGTCGTCGCCTGGGGCAGGATGATCGAGATCATCGCGCCCCGGCCACCGTGGAAATCCGCTGGCGCGTCGTGCAATTCGAGACGGCCACCATGGTCCTCCACGATCTTCTTGACGATAGCGAGGCCGAGCCCGGTGCCTTTCTCGCGCGTCGTCATATAGGGCTCGAGAAGCCTTTGGCGATTCTCGCGCGGCAGCCCCTTGCCGTTGTCGATAACATCGATTCGTATGGCGCCATCTTGGCGCGCGGCCTGAATCCGGATTGTGCCGTCCGAACGGTCTTGCGCATCAAGTCCGTCGATCGCCTCGGCGGCGTTCTTGATGACGTTGCCGAAGGCCTGCGCCATCAGGCGGCTGTCGAAAGTGCCCTTCAGCTGCTCGCTGCCAAAATCGCGCTCGAAGGCGATGTCGGAGCGGCTGACCTCGACCAGGAAAGACGCCTCGCGCAGCGATTCACGCAGGTCGATCGCCTTCATCTCCGGCTTCGGCATGCGGGCGAAGGCCGAGAACTCGTCGACCATGCGGCCGATGTCCTCGACCTGGCGGATGATGGTATCGGTGCACTGGTCGAAGACCTCGCGGTCCTCGGTGATGACCTTGCCGTAGCGGCGCCTGATGCGCTCGGCCGAGAGCTGGATCGGCGTCAGCGGGTTCTTGATCTCATGCGCGATGCGCCGCGCCACGTCGGCCCAGGCCGACGAACGCTGCGCCTGGACGAGATCGGTGATGTCGTCGACGGTGACCACATAGGACTTCTCTTCCTCGCCGCCGTCGCCGGATTCGACGGTGACCTGAACATTGAACGTGCGCTCCAGGCCGGTGCGGAAGAAGGTCACCTGCTCGCGATAGACCGGCTTGCCTGACTGGCGTCCGATCTCGAAGACGCGGCCGACAAGGGGCAGGACCGCCGAAATGTTCTGGCCGAGCGCCGCGCTTGCCGAAATCGCCAGCATGGTTTCGGCCGAGCGATTGACGATGGTGATGATGCCGTATGGGTCGACGCCGATGACGCCGGCGGTGACGCCGGCCAGCACCGCCTCGGAGAAACGCCGGCGCTCGTCGATCAGATCCTTGGCCGAGAGCAGCTCGTTGCGTTGCGATTTTAGTTCGAGGATCATGTTGTTGAAGGTGTCGCCGAGCGAGGCGACGTCGCCGTCGGACTGGCGTACCGCAACGGCGACATCGAGATTACCGGTCGCCACCTCGTCGGCGGCGCCGATCAGCTGGCGGATCGGCCGCACGATCCGGTCGGCGACCGCGATGCCGGTCCAGATCGCCGACAGGATGATGATCAGCGTGAGCGACAGGTAAGGCAGCGCGAAGGCGACCTGAGAGGTC
Organism: Alphaproteobacteria bacterium; assembly: GCA_017308345.1. Taxonomy (GTDB): domain Bacteria; phylum Pseudomonadota; class Alphaproteobacteria; order Rhizobiales; family Rhizobiaceae; genus Mesorhizobium. The sequence continues at coordinate 11,991 of JAFKFE010000264.1, forward strand.
CGCCGGTTGTCCTCCAGATTGCGGTATTCGTCGGTGTTGGCCTTGACGATCTGGCGCGCCTTGATCACGTCGGGATCGACCAGCCGGATCGTATAGAGGTAAAGCCCCTCGATCTCGCGCAGCTTAATGATGGCGCCCATGATGTTGCGGGTACGCGGCTCTATCAGCACCGGCTTGCCGTCCGCCGCGGTGTCGACAGCGCCCGCCGGCGGCTCTGGCATGGGGAAATCGGCGTCGGTCTTGGCGTTCATGACGAACGAGCCGTCGGGCTTGATCAGGGCCGCGTGCGCCAGTCCGCGCCCGACGGCTTCCTTGTTCAACAGATCGAGGAAGCCGCCCCGGTCGAGACCATAGAGCGTGCGCGAGGCATCGAGATCATATGCCATCGACAATGTCGTGCCCTGGAGGTTGCGCGCGTTCTCCTGGACATAGGCGTCGGCGATCGACAGCGACGAGTTGACGATCGTCTTGGTGCGGATCTCGAACCAACGGTCGAGCCCGATGTCGAGCGTGATGGAAGCGATGATCGCGACCATGATGGCCGGAATCGCGGCAACCAGCGCGAACATCGCGACGATGCGCACATGGAGCCGCGAGGCGGCCCGGCCGTGGCGCCGCGCCAGGACGATGCGGCGCACCTCGCGGGCGATCAGCGCGATCAGGAACAGGACAAAGACGGCGTTGGCCGCGACCAGCGCCCAGGTCGTGTCGGCGGTCGGCGCGATCGGCGTTGCGCCGACCAGGATCGCAAACGAGATCGCCGCCGTGATCACCGCGCCGGCGATGGCAACCACGCCGGGCAACGCCAGCAACCGCCGGCCGTCGCGCGTGCCGGCCTGGCTGAAAAGCGGTTGGTTCAGGATCGGAGCCTCAGCTGCCATGTCGCGGTACGGAGTCGGTCATCGCCTCGGATGTATGCAACGCATTGTGGCGATTATGCAACAAGTGTGGCCGGGACGAAAATCTTTCCCCCATCAATTCGCCAAAGGAGGCCAATTCGCCGAACGGACAAGGGTGACGCTACGGCTGCCTGGACGATTTGTAGACGTTGACGCCGAGTTCGCGGATCTTCTTGCGCAGCGTGTTGCGATTGAGCCCCAAAAGCTCCGCCGCCTTGATCTGGTTGCCGCGCGTCGCCGTCATCGAAGCCAGAACCAGCGGATATTCGACCTCGGCGAGAATGCGCTGGTAAAGCCCTGACGGCGGCAATTCGCCGGCAAAGGAGGCGAAATAACGCTGGAGGAAATGCTCGACCGCCTGGCCGATCGACAGATCGTCGGGAATGAGGGCGCCACCGTCCGGCACGACGGACCTCTCGCCGGTCTTGAGCTCGGACTCGATGATCTCCGACGAAATCTCGTCCTGCGAGTAGAGGGCGGCCAGCCGGCGCACCAGGTTTTCCAGCTCGCGCACATTGCCCGGCCAGGGATATCGCTTCATGAGCTCGATGCCGCCGGACGAAATACGCTTGGTCTGGAGGCCCTCGCTGGCGCCCTGTTTGAAGAAGTGCCGCACCAGATCCGGGATGTCCTCGGAACGCTCGCGCAGCGCCGGCAGCCTCAGCGGCACGACATTGAGGCGATAGAACAGATCTTCGCGGAAGAGGCCCTGGTTGATCAGCGTGCGCAGGTCCTTGTTGGTGGCCGCGACGATACGCACGTCGGTCTTGATCGGCGTGCGGCCGCCGACCGTGGTGTATTCGCCCTGCTGCAGGACGCGCAGCAGGCGGGTCTGCGCTTCCATCGGCATATCGCCGATCTCGTCGAGGAACAGCGTGCCGCCCTCCGCCTGTTCGAAGCGGCCGCTGGAGCGGTTCTGGGCGCCGGTGAAGGCGCCCTTCTCGTGGCCGAACAGCTCCGATTCGATGAGGTCGCGCGGGATCGCCGCCATGTTGATGGCCACGAACGGGCCGCCCCGGCGCCGGCCATATTCGTGCAGCGCGCGCGCCACCAGTTCCTTGCCGGTGCCGGACTC
>JAFKFE010000265.1 GCA_017308345.1 Alphaproteobacteria bacterium
AAAGCAGTTTGCGCGCAATGGTCATTCTGAAAATCCTCTCCTCAGTCCGCCGATACTCAATCGCCCGATTTCCGGGCGATTGCAAGGCGCTGGCGCCGGTCAGTCTCGGCGCTATCGGACCAGGATGTTGCGGAACTGCCACGGGTCATCCTTGTCCAGATCCTCCGGGAAGAGGCCAGGGCGGTTGTCCAGCGGAGTCCAGTCGGTGTAGTAGCCCCTGACCGGCCCGAGATAAGGCGACTGCACTTCGAGGCAGCGCCGGTAGTCCATCTCGTCGGCTTCCACGATGCCGGCCGCCGGGTTCTCCAGCGCCCAGACCATGCCGGCGAGCACCGCCGAGCTGACCTGGAGGCCGGTGGCGTTCTGGTAGGGGGCGAGCTTGCGCGCCTCGGCGAGCGACAGCTGAGAGCCATACCAGTAGGCGTTCTTGTCGTGGCCGTAGAGCAGCACGCCGAGTTCGTCGACGCCGTCGACCAGTTCGTTCTCGTCGAGCACATGGTGAACCGGCTGCGGCTTGCCGGCGGCGCCGAACATCTCGTCCAGCGACAGCAGGGCGTCGTTGCAGGGATGGTAGGCGTAGTGGCAGGTCGGGCGGTATTGGAGCTTGCCCTTTTTGGAACGCACGGTGAAGAAGTCGGCGATCGAGATCGCCTCGTTATGCGTCACCAGCAGCCCGTATTGGGCGCCTGGCGTCGGGCACCAGCTGCGCACGCGCGTGTTGGCGCCGGGCTGCTCCAGATAGATCGCGGCCTTGGAGCCATGCGTGTGCTTCTTGCCGTTCCTCGGCATCCAGTTTTCGTGCGTGCCCCAGCCGAGCTCGGCCGGTTGCAGGCCTTCAGAGATGAAGCCTTCCACCGACCAGGTGTTCCAGAACACGTCCATCGGCTTCGGCTTCTTGGTGCGCTGGGTGTCGCGTTCGGCGATATGGATACCCTTGACGCCGGCCTTCTTCATCAGCCTGGCCCAGGCCTCGCGATCTTCCTGCGCGGGCTCCGAAAACTCGAGACCGAGATCGGTGGCGAGGTTGACCAGCGCCTTCTTGACGAACCACGAGACCATGCCGGGATTGGCGCCGCAGGTGGAGACCGCCGTCGCGCCGCCGGGCTTGTCCTGCTTTTCCTTGATCATCGCCTCACGCAGCGCGTAGTTGGTGCGGCTGGCATTGTCGGCCTCGGCGTCGAAATAGAAGCCGAGCCACGGCTCGACGACGGTGTCGATGTAGAGCACGCCGAGCTTGCGGCACAATCTCATCAGGTCCACCGAGCCCGTGTCGACCGACAGGTTGATGCAAAAGCCCTGGCCGCCGCCATTGGTCAGAAGCGGTGTAAGCAGCTTCTTGTAATTCTTCTCGGTCACCGCTTCGTGGACGAAGGCGATGCCGCGCTCGTCGAGCAGCTTGCGGTCGGTGTCGCGCGGGTCGACGACCGTCATGCGCGACTTGTCGAACTTGAAATGGCGCTCGATCAGCGGCAGCGTTCCCCGCCCGATCGAGCCGAAGCCGATCATCACGACAGGACCGGTGATTTCACCGTAAACGGGCCAGTTTTCATTCGCCATTTTTTCGCACACTCCTTCAAAACACGCGCAAAACCGGGCGCCTTTCGCCCAACGGCCAAGCGCTACATCACAGATCATTGTCATAAACCAGCGAAAAGCGCCAATCGCCGGCCAAGCCGTCTTGGCGTGTGGTTAAGCCGATCCAGCCATGCGGTCCAGGAATGCAACCAGCCGGTCGCGGTCGGCGGTCAGGCCCTTGTAGTCGAGCTGTTGCTGGTCGAGGGCCTGGAGCTGCTCCACGAAGGATGCAGCCAGGGTTGCCCGGTCCGGACGCGCATCGAGCACCTTGAGCGGATCGAGGTGGATGCGGATGGTGAAGAGGATATCGCGCGACACCGGCAGCTTGCGCAGCGTCTGGCGTTCGACGCGGATGAAGGCATGGGCGTCGACATCGCCGTCGGGGAAGCGGCTCGGGCGGTTCGTGGCGCGGTCGATGCGCTCGACGTTGGAGAGCGGATGATAGAGTGCGTCATTGGCCTGGATCGACCAGTTGAAGCGCTCGACCGCCTGGCCCTGCAGGCCGTCGAACATGCGGTTGATGAGTTCGGCCGGCCGCGTGCCGGGTCCGAAGCCCGGCACCGGTTGGTGGATCTCCTGCAGCGGCCTGCCGAACTTTTCCCGCAACGACCAGGATGAAGGGAAGCACAGCGAGCCGGCCGCCAGCCGCCAGCCTCGCTCGTCGCGGCGCATCAGGATCAGGTCTTCCTGGACGAGCAGCGAAGCCTTTGCCAGCGGCGCCTCGCGCAGGGCAGGGGGCAGCCTGTCGATCGCTCCCTCGAACCCGGCCGGCTCGACATCGGCTCCGTTGCGGCGGTGCGTGCCGGGATGCGCGGCTTCGAGATGCGCGGCGAGCAGGTCCAGCACCTCGCGCTGAGCGTCGTGTGTGCCGTCTTCCTCGACAAAGACCTTTTCAGGGATCTCCGCGTACAGCCGTTGCTTTTCGGCCAGATACGGCAGCAGGAACTCGTCGACCTCGATCCAGCGATCGAATTCGAGCGGCTTCAGCCCGATGGTGAAGAGTTTCGAGGACCCGTCATAGGGCGTGTGGGTCGGCTGGCGAATGGTCATGCCTTTTGGGTATTGTCCAGTTTATATCTCAAGCGCACTTAGCCGAGCCGCGCCGGGATCAGCCCGCGCAGCGAATTGCCGACGAAGATCGCCTTCGCCGCCTTCAGATCCTCGAAGCTGTAGATCGCTTCCACGGCGCGGCCTTCGTCCAGAAGCTGGCCGCGCAATATTCCAGGCAAAAGGCCGCAGTCGAGGCGGGGCGTGGCCAGAGGGCCGTCGCCGAAGTCGGCGAAGAGATTGGTGATCGTGCCTTCGCAGACCTCGCCGCGCTCGTTGGCAAGCAGCACCTCGTCGGCGCGGGTCACGAGATACTCCGCGCGAGCCTGCGTGTAGACCTGGCGCAGGCTTGTCTTGTGGCGCAGCAGCGTGTTGGCGGAATCGAGCCGGACCCGCGCCAGTTGCAGCCGCCAGACCTTATCCGCCGGCAGCGGTTGGTAGACTTGAGCGGCGGTCGTGGCCTCGCCACCGCGCTGCAAGGCAAGGCGGACGCGCAAGGCAGTTCCGTGCCCGTCGACGGTGCTCGCAAGCACTTCGCCGATCCGCTCCGGATCGCAGGCGAAGCCCAGTTCGGCGGCGGACGCATAAAGCCTGGCAAGGTGGCGCTCGAAGCGCAGGAAGCCCGAGCCTGGCTCCCAGCGCATGGTTTCGATCAGCTCGAAACCGGCGCCGTCCCCGTCGCGAAGCGCGCTTTCAGCAGACACTCCCGATACTCCTCCTCGGCGGTCGAATCGAAGACGACGCCGCCTCCGACATTGTAGACGGCTTCGCCGTCGGCGAAGAGCGAGATGGTGCGGATCGCCACCGAGAAGCGCATCCTGCCGCCCGGCGCGATCCAGCCGATGGCGCCGCAATAGACGTCACGCGGCGCGTCCTCCAGCTCATGCAGGATCTCCATGGCGCGGATTTTCGGCGCGCCGGTTATCGAGCCGCAGGGAAAGAGCGCGGCGAAAATCCGGCGGATGCCGACGCCGGGCAACAGCTTCGCCCGCACCCGGCTCACCATCTGGTGCACCGTCGGATAGGTCTCGATGCGGAACAGTTCCGGCACGTCCAGCGTGCCGACTTCGCTGATCAGCGAGATGTCGTTGCGCAAGAGGTCGACGATCATCCGGTTCTCGGCCTGGTTCTTCTCGTCGTTGCGCAGAAAGGCCTTCAGCCGCGCGTCCTCGGCCCTGGTCGCGCCGCGCGGCGCGGTGCCCTTCATCGGATGTGTCTCGATCATGCCGTCGGCATCGATCTCGAAGAACAATTCGGGTGAGCGCGACAGGACGATCGGATCGCCGAGCGAGACCAGCGCGCCATATTTGACCGGCTGGCGCCCGGTCAGCGCGTCGAAGGCCGCGAGTGGATCGCCGGACCATTGCGCGCGGACCGGGAAGGTGAGGTTGCCCTGGTAGCAATCGCCCTTGCGGATGTGGTCGTGAAGGCGCGTGAAGCGGGCGGCATAATCCTCGGCGGACCATGTCGCCCTGGCATCGAAGATCGGACCGTTGCTCGCGACCCCGGCGCTTTGCGGCACCGCCTGGTCGGCCGGCGCGTCGAAGACGCCGAGGCAGATCAGCGGCGCGCGGCGGCCTTCGGGCAGCAGCGGCACCAGCTTCGGCTCGAGCAGGTAACCGGCTTCATAGGAGAAATAGCCGGCCAGCCATTTGCCGGAGTCGGAGGCGGCCTGCGCTCTCTCAAGCGCGGACAGGAACCCGTCCGCGTCATGCGCGACGATGATCTCGCGCGGCCGGTCGAAGACCAGTTGGCGAGCGGTCGCGTCGTTGCGGAAAATGGCTGCGGGCAGGGACATGAGCCTCGAAAGCGGACAATTCAGTCGACCGCTCTATATGGGGGCCTGCCGAGGCGCAATCGAGGGAGCGGCGTCGGGCGACGCAAAGCTTATCGTGGCCCAAAACAAAGGCGGCGCCGCATGGCGCCGCCTCTCTTTCGATAGGCGCGGCTGTTCAGGTGTTGCTGGCGGTTCCGGCCGTCGGAAACTGCTTGGCGAATTCCGCTTCGTTGCCGGAGGCAAGGAGCTTGGCCTGTTCGATCCATTTTTCGCGTGCGATGCGACCGTCGAAATTGAGCACTTCCTCGATGCGCTTGACGTCGGCCTCGGTCCAGGCGGCGATCTGGGCGTAGGTGGTGACGCCTTGCCCCTTGAGCAGCTTCTCGTTCACCGGACCGATACCGATGAGGCGGCGCAGATTGTCGGCCTTGCCCGTAGCTGCACCCGGGGCAGTTGCCTTCTTGGCGGCGGGTGCCGCCGCTTTCTTCGCCGCCGGCTTTGGAGCAGCGGTTTTGGCGGCCGGCTTTGGCGCGGCCGCCGTCTTGGCCGCCGCGGGCTTTTTGGCCGGAGCAGCCTTCGCTGCCGGTTTGGCCGCGGCGGAAGCAGGGGCCGAGGATGTCGACACCAACGGCGCCGACGCCGGCGCGGAGACCTTGCCAGCTCCGGTTCCGGAGGTTGCCGCCGGCGCATCGCGCAGCCGGGCCTCGAGGTCGGCGCGGGCGCGGCCGCAGGCATCGAGATCGCTGCGCGCCTTGTCGCGCTCGCTTCGCGTGCGGTCGAGGTCGCCGCGCAGGCTGTCGAGCTCGCCGCGCAGGCGGCCCCAGATGAACCAGCCAACCAGGATACCCACAACGAACGCCAGGAGCATGTAGAAGAAAGTGCTCATTTCTCTCTCCAGTCCGATCTGTCGGCCCAGGCCCGGAAAGGCGAGCTCTCGCCAATGATCGTCAAAGGTTCCGTGGTCAGTGGAACCGCCGGCTTCAATCGAGCCATCGGCGTTCGGCCTTGTCCGCGGGGCCGACGGCCATCATCGCATTCGCCGAAGCGCCGCGACCGGCCATCTCTGGCCTGCGCGATGCGTCCGGCTGAGCTTGAGGCCGGACGCTATCATATGGTTTGTCGAAAGCCAGTTGAAAAATGCGCCGGAGAGTTATTCAAGAACAGCTATTTAGGACAAGAATAGATCCTTGCTAATATGCGTCCTGGCTAAACTATTGCGGCCGATGCCCGCTTTGTAGTTGCCGTCACTTGTCGAGCGCCTCCAACTCGTCGATCAACGAACCGATCACGCCAAGGCCGATCTGCCAGAAAGCCGGATCGGTGGCGTCAAGGCCGAAGGGCGCCAGGAGTTCGGAGTGATGTTTCGTGCCGCCGGCGCGCAGCATCTCGAAATATTTCTCCTGAAACCCGCGCTCGGCATTCTGGTAGACGGCGTAGAGCGAGTTCACCAGGCAATCGCCGAAGGCGTAGGCGTAGACGTAGAAGGGCGAGTGGATGAAGTGCGGGATATAGGTCCAGAAGACCTCGTAACCCTCGCGCAGCTTGATCGCCGGTCCCAGGCTCTCGGCCTGCACTTCCAGCCAGAATTCGCCGAGCCGGTCGGAGGTGAGTTCCCCGTTGCGGCGCTCGGCATGCACCTTGCGCTCGAACTCATAGAAGGCGATCTGGCGAACGACCGTGTTGATCATGTCCTCGACCTTCTGGGCAAGCATCGCCTTGCGCTCGCGGCGGTCGCCGGTCTGTTCGAGCAGCGAGCGGAAGGTCAGCATCTCGCCGAAGACCGAGGCGGTCTCGGCCAGCGTCAGCGGCGTCGAGGCCATCAACGCGCCCTGGCCAGCGGCCAGCACCTGGTGCACGCCATGGCCGAGCTCATGCGCCAGCGTCATCACATCGCGCGGCTTGCCCATGTAGTTCAGCAGCACGTAAGGATGCGCCGACGGCACCGTCGGATGCGCGACGGCGCCCGGCGACTTGCCTGGCCGCACCGGCGCGTCGATCCACCTGCGATCGAAAAAACCGCGCGCGATTTCAGCCATGTCGGGCGAGAAGCGCTGGTAGGCGGCAAGCACCGTGTCCCTGGCGTCATCCCAGCGGATCACCGCCTTCGGCGTCTCCGGCAGCGGCGCGTTGCGATCCCAGTGGTTCATCACCTCCATGCCGAGCCAGCGCGCCTTCATCGCGTAGTAGCGATGCGACAGCCGGGGATAGGCCTCGCGCACGGCCGCCGCCAGCGCGTCGACCACCTCGCGCTCGACGCGGTTGGCGAGGTGGCGCGAGTCGGCGATATCCTGAAAGCCGCGCCAGCGGTCGGAGATTTCCTTGTCCTTGGCCAAGGTGTTGGTGATGAGGGTGAAGGTGCGCAGGTTCGCGGTTGAGCGCCGGTTCGAGCGTCAGTTCCTCGCCGTCGACGTCGAATCGCAGGTCGGTCATTGTCTCGTCGAACAGGCGGTTCCAGGCGCCGCGCCCGGTGACCGACTTCTCATGGAACAACTGCTCGACGCGGTCCTCGAGCTGGTAGGGTTTGTCCTTCCTGAGGTCGAGCACCCAGGGCCGGTAATGGCCGAAGGCCTTGTCGGCGGCCAAAGCGCTCTCGAGCGCGGCATCGTCGATCAGGTTGAGCTCGAGCGCGAAGAACAAAAGATGCGCGCTGGCATCCGTCATCTTTTCCTGGACGTCGCCATAGAGTTTGGCGCGCTGCGGATCGGCGGTGTTGCCGGCATAGACGAGGCCCGCGTAGGAGACGATGCGGCCGATCAGTTCCTCGAGCGCCTCATAGGCTTTCAGCGCCTCGCCGAGCCGGCCGGCGCCGCCGCGCCCGGCTTCCGCGGCCAGCGTGCCCTTCCAGCGGGTTTCGAAGGCGATGGCGTCGCTCGCCGCCCTGGCGATGTCGCGCTTCAACTCGGGCGCTTCCATGCCGGAATAGAGATCGGCGAGATTCCACTCCGGCAGGTCGCCAAGCTCCGCCGCGCCCTGTCCGGACGCCGTCGCCGCGAGCCGCTGACCAAACTCCATGCGCATCAGCAATACCTTCTTCGAATCGGGGCCAGATCAGAGGGAAAAACGAAGCCGGTCAAATCCTAAGGAATTCGTTCACCGGGTTTTTTGAAACCTTATTTAGAACCCTGTGCCAAGATGATCCATGGGGATTTCCAAGGCGGGCAGCCAGCACAGTCATGACAGGTTCCATACTCATAGTCGATGACGATCCGGTCCAGCGCAGGCTGCTCGAGGCCGCGCTGACCAAGTTCGGCCACACCGCGATCGTCACCGATAGCGGCGGGGCCGGTCTCGACGTGCTCGACGGACCGAACGCACGCGAGATCTCCGTCGTCATCCTCGACCTCGTCATGCCCGGCCTCGACGGCATCGGCGTGCTGAAGGCGATGCGCGAGCGCGCCATCGACATCCCCGTCATCGTGCAGACGGCCCAGGGCGGCATCGAGACGGTCGTCTCGGCGATGCGGCACGGCGCCTTCGATTTCGTCGTCAAGCCGGCGTCACCCGACAGGCTGCAGACCGCGATCT
>JAFKFE010000266.1 GCA_017308345.1 Alphaproteobacteria bacterium
CGGAGGCGGCCATTTATCCGGGCACGGTGATCTTCGCCGAGTCCACGCCCTACCAACGGATCGTGGTCACCCGACAGCAGCGCGACATCCGCCTCTTCCTCAATTCCAACTTGCAATTCTCGTCGCTGGACGAATACCGCTACCACGAAGCGCTGGTGCATCCGGTGATGAGCGCGCTGAAGGCGCCACGCAAGGTGTTGATCATCGGCGGCGGCGACGGTTTGGCGCTCCGGGAAGTCTTGAAATATCCGGCGGTCGAGGCTGTGACCATGGTCGATCTCGACCCTGCCATGACGCGCTTGTTTTCGAGCAATGAGCTGATGAGGGCTCTCAATGGCGGCGCGCTGTCCTCGCCCAAGCTGAGGCTGATCAACGCCGACGCCTTTCTCTGGCTCCGGGAAAAGAAGCCCGCCGATCAGCGCTTCGACGCGGTGATCATCGACTTGCCGGACCCGTCCAACTTCTCGATCGGCAAGCTGTATTCGCTCACCTTCTATCGCCAGCTGAAATCGGCGCTGAACGATGACGGCATCGTGGTCATCCAGAGCACCTCGCCGCTGGTTGCGCGCAAATCCTTCTGGTGCGTCGACAATACGCTGGCGGCAGCCGGCTACCAGACCGCCGCCTATCATCTCTTCGTGCCGTCCTTCGGCGAGTGGGGCTTCATCATCGGCTCGTTCTCGCCCTATCGGGTACCGGACCATCTGCCCGAGGGGCTGCGCTTCCTCGACCTGCCGACCATGAACGCGATGTTCCAGTTTCCGCCTGACATGGCGCATGTCGCCACTGCCATCCAGCGCCTCGATGACCAGCCGCTGGTGCGCTATTTCGACGAGGAGTGGGGTGATTATCTCATTTATTGAGAGCCGGATCGGCGGTCTGAAGACCTGCAAGGAGCACCGCCTTTGAACGCGATGTATCCCGCGCGGTCGGTGCCGCGAGCGATGGCGAACGCGTCGCTGCTGACGCGCTTGCTTCTGGATCGGCACACCGAGGCAGCCTCGCCATGAGCAGGATCACCCGCAAACAGTTCCTGGCGCTTGGAGCCGCCTCGCTCGGCCTCGCCGGTTCCGGACTTGCTAGAAGGGCGCTGTCCGGCTCCGGGGAGGGTGGTGCAGTACCCGGCGAACTCGTCGGCGCCTCCTCATCTATCGGTCACAGGCTGCGAGGCGGCGCCTTCGCTGCGCCGCACGAGATTCGCCGGGCAGATGTCGTGATCGTTGGTGGCGGCATAGCGGGCTTGGCCACCGGCTACCGCCTCGCCAAGGCCGGCTATGACGATTTCCTGCTGCTAGATCTCGAAGCCGCCCCCGGCGGCAATGCCGCCAGCGGTCGCAACGAGGTCTGCGCCTTTCCCTGGGGCGCCCATTATGTGCCGCTGCTCACCCAGGAAGCTACGGCGGTGCGGGCACTGTTCGAGGATTTCGGCATCATCACCGGTCACGGCCCCACGGGCGCGCCTATCTACGACGAATACGCCCTCTGCGCCGCGCCTTCCGAGCGCCTCTACCGCTACGGGCGCTGGCAGGACGGTTTGGTGCCGGCGATAGGCATCACAGCGGAGGAGGACGCGGAGACCGGACGCTTCTTCGCCGCGATGCGCGACTTCCGCCGCCGCGTCGGCAGCGACGGCCGGCGCGCCTTCGCCATTCCGCTCGACCTGAGTTCGCAAGACGCCGACCTGATGGCACTCGATGCCATCGCCATGACCGACTGGATGGAGCGTGAAGGCTATCGTTCGCCGGGGCTCGCCTGGTATGTCGACTATTGCTGCCGCGATGATTACGGCACACGCTCGAAGGATGTCTCGGCCTGGGCGGGCATCCACTACTTCGCTTCCCGCAATGGCAGGGCGGCCGATGCCGACGAGCAAGGCCTGGTCACCTGGCCGGAAGGCAATGGCTACCTCGCCCAGCGCCTTGCCAAGGTCCTGGGCCAGCGCGTGCAGCCGCGGGCGCTGGCCTTTGCCGTCGAAAGGCTTGGAACTGGCGTGGTGGTCGACGTGTGGGATGCTGCCGCGGACAGGACCTTCCGTGTTGAGGCGAAGGCCGCGGTGCTGGCGACGCCGCATTTCGTCTCCGCGCGGCTGATGAAAGATGCAAGTCTTGCCACCGGCTTTTCCTATGCGCCTTGGGCTGTGGCCAACATCACGCTCGACAGCCTGCCGGGCGGCGCAGGAGCCGGCCTGAGCTGGGACAATGTCGTCTTCGACAGTCCGCTGCTCGGCTATGTCGTGGCCACCCACCAGATCACCCAGATGCGCCCGACGAACACGGTGTTGACTTACTACTGGCCGCTCAGTCACCTGCCGCCGGAGGAGGCGCGCCGGGAGGCCCTCGCGCGGCCGCTGCAAGCTTGGCAGGGCATCTTCCTCAAGGAGCTTCTGGCGGTCCATCCCGAACTCGAAGGCCATGTCCGGCGGGTCGACGTCTGGGTCTGGGGGCATGCGATGATACGGCCCGCACCGGGCTTCATCTGGGGCGTCCAGCGGCGAGCGGGTCTCGTGCAGAGGCCGCCCATCTTCACCGCCCATTCGGATATGAGCGGCGTCTCCATCTTCGAGGAGGCCTATACGCATGGGGTTCGCGCGGCTGAGAATGCCATGGCTTATTTGAAGCATCCCTTCGAGACGGTGCTGTGATGGCGCATTCCTTCCTCAGGGCACAGCCCTGGATATTCTCCTCCCGCTTCGACCTCGGCTTCATCCTGGCGCCGGCGCTCGTGGTGACATTGGCCGCCATGGGTTGGTCTCTGCTTGGCAATCCGGCGGACGAGACGTCGCCATGGGTCTGGCTGGCGCTGGTGGTCGGGGTCGACGTGGCCCACGTCTATTCGACCCTGTTTCGCACCTATCTTGACCGCGCCGAGCTGAGCGCGAGGCCGTGGCTCTATGGCTTGACGCCTCTGTTGGGCTGGCTGGGCGGCTGCCTGCTCTATTGGTGCGGTAGCTTGGTTTTCTGGCGCGTGCTCGCCTATGCCGCCGTGTTCCACTTCGTGCGCCAGCAATACGGGTTCATGATGATCTATGCCCGCCGCGAACGCGGCCTGCCGCCGCTCTTCCGCCGCATCGACAAGGCGGCGATCTACGGCGCAACGCTCTATCCGCTGATCTACTGGCATTGCCACCGGCGACAATTCTCCTGGTTCATCGAAGGCGATTTCATACGCCTCGACCTGCCGCTGTTCGCCACGATCGCCGGCCTCGCCTATGGCGCCATCCTAGTTGCCTATCTCGTCAAGGAGGCCGCGCTGCTCCAACGTGGCATCGGCTTCAACCTCCCGCGCAATTTGCTGCTCGCGGGCACCGCTGCGTCCTGGTTCATCGGCATCGTTCTGTTCGACAACGATCTCCTCTTCACGGGCACCAACATCATCGCCCACGGCATCCCCTATATCGCCTTGATCTGGGGCTACGGCCGCAATCAAACGCGGTTGCAAGGGCGGCGCAGTTCCTTCCTGGCGCCATGGATCGCTCGTCTGTTCACCTGGCGGGCCGTGCCGTTCTACATCGCCATTCTCTTCGGATTGGCCTATCTGGAGGAGGGCTTGTGGGACGGCCTCGTCTGGCGCGAGCATGGCAGCCTCTTCGGCACCTTCAGCACTCTTCCTTGGTTGGGCTCTTCCGATGCACTGATCTGGCTGGCGCCGCTACTGGCGATGCCCCAAGCCACCCACTACATCCTCGACGCCGTAATCTGGCGCCTGCATACGAGGGACACCAATTGGAAGCAGGTGCTGTTCGCGCAAGAGCCGGGACGGTCGTGATGGATGCTCGTTCGACCGATTTGGCGCAGACCGTGCAGGCGTTACCCTTCGCACCCGGTGTGCATCTGCTCGTCGATTTCCGGGAATGTCGCGACCTGCGGGATGTCGAGGGAATTGAACGCGCATTGCGCGAGGCGGCCGCTGCCTGCGATGCCACCGTGCTGGACGTCATGTTGCATAATTTTGGCGAAGGCGGCGGCATAACCGGGGTCGCGTTGCTCGCCGAATCCCATATCAGCATCCATACCTGGCCCGAGACGGGTTATGCAGCCATTGACATCTTCATGTGCGGCCGCTGCGACCCTCGCAGAGCCTTGCCCGTGTTGGATAGGTGGTTCTCGCCCGGCAGGAGGAGGATCACGGAGCACCAGCGAGGATAATGCCACGAACGGGAGTGATCGCAGCTTAGCAGCGCCCGCCAGATATTCTGGTAAGAACGCCGAAACCATTCCTCTGAGAGCGGGCAGTCGCGCTCGTGCGAGAACCTGGAGCCGCGCGATCTCGAGGACATCGGCATTCCCGGCTGCTGTCTGGCCCGAATGCGTAAAGCGAGCCTGCTCATCAAGGTCAGCTATGGCTTGTATCGCGCTACAGACGAATCCGCAGCGGAATGATTGCGATAACAGGGACCAGCGCTGCTCGAACCACAATCGTGCGCATGTCGCAAATAGATGCTATAAATGAAGATGCGCAGGGAGGCCGAACGATCGAATGGAAAATGGGGACCGGTCGCGAACCACATCTGATCGGCGAATCGCCTTGCTCATCGATGCGGACAATGTGTCCCACGGCAAGATCGCAGCGATACTGGCAGAACTTTCAAAATACGGCACAGCCAATATCCGCCGCGCCTATGGCGATTGGGCAAGCGCCAATCTCAGGAACTGGAAAGACAAGCTCCACAATTTTGCAATTCGGCCCATTCAACAGTTCACCTATTCGGCCGGTAAAAACGCTACCGATATTGCGCTTGTGATCGATGCAATGGAGCTTCTCTACACGCAAAAGCTTGACGCTTTCTGTTTGGCTTCCAGTGACGCCGATTTCACGCCACTAGTGATGCAGTTGAAGGCCAATGGGCATGACGTCTACGGATTTGGGGAACGCAAAACGCCCACACCGTTTGTCAATGCCTGCACGACTTTCCTCTATCTCGATAGCCTGGAAGATGCTGAGCAACCGACGACTCCCGCCCCCGGCGGAAAATCAAAGACCAAAGCGGAATCAGCGGCCAGATATAAAACGCCCGGTGAAAAGCCCGCCGACAAGCGAACCGGCAAGTCTCTGTCGCAAGATACGACTCTCGTGACGATCCTGCGTGGTGCTGTGGAAGCCACAGCGCAAGAGGACGGATGGGCCACCATGTCATCGGCAGGAAGCGCAGCGAAACGACAGGCGCCTATCGACCCACGAAACTATGGAGTGAAGAACTTTCCCGCACTCTTCGCGGCGACTGGCCTCTTCGACATAGTGAAGATTGAGAGTGGGCAGAGCTACGTCGCAGACAAGCGGAACAAGGACCGCGCACCACAGCCGAGCCGATAGGGATAAGAAATTCCATCATTGCTGTTGATGGCAAAGGCGCCGGCGGGCGCTTTTCTTGCCGGCTAACGCCACCATCTGTGGGCGAGAGGGGTGCCGGAAGGGCGGGCGGTCGAGAGAGTGCACCGGATCGCTGGAATGCTAGGCGTCGGCCGGCGGCGGCTTGATGAAGAGTTCAGTCAGACCTACCTCAGGCGTGTCCCCGCAACCAATTCTATCATAAATCTATAACCGTCCCGGTCTAACCGGGGCGGTTTTTTGTTGGACGCGCACATCCCCCTGAAGGTAGTAACAGGGACTTTCAGCCCAACCTACTTCCCAGGCGAATGGCGTGCCCCACCAGCGCGTTTACATGCATACCGAAACGTTCCTAAAGTGGGCCGTTGCAGGCAAAAGAGCCTCGTCAAGCGGACCTGCCAATTCTTCAGAGCGAGGCACCCATAGGTTACCGTGTAAGTGCATCGGGAGGTGCGGCACCGGTGTGGGGTCCCAGCTGACTCTTTCGTGGACAACGTGGCCATCTACCAACCAAATGATGATGTCGGGTCGCCATTCAATCGCATACGTGTGGAAATCTTCAGTCGCGTCGAAACCTAGCTCGATACGGCACGGTGACCCGCGGTAACCGAAACCGATCGCACTACCTTCATCACCTGGGTTGAAGTAGACATTGACCAGCATGCGCTGCGGGTCGTTTCCGGAAAGCTCGACGTCGATTTCCTGTCGGGGAGACTCGCGATGAAGGAAGAAACCGGTGACGACGCCCGCTCCCGGGGCGGCCTTGATTTCAGCCTCGAAACGCCCGTGACCGAAGGGGCGCGTTGAGGCGAAGGCGCCAGAGTGAAATGGCCTGACTCCATCGATCGCCTTTGACAGGGTTAGCTGGACGCCGTCGCGCCCGTACCGGAGCCCTCCCGTGGCAAACGAAGCCAGATTGCCTGGAAAAGTCTCGACGAGCGTCCTTATCCAAGGGCTCGGGCTGTCCATGCTGGCTGCCAAGATGGTCGTCCACGGCGAAGACATATGCCGGTTCGACACCCGCCCACGCTCCCATATGGCCTGTGCGGGCAAAACCCAAGGAGAGTCATCGAGTAGGGACTTCTCGATCGAGGTTCTCGCAATGGCGTTAGGCGAGCCATTCGATCGGTCGTCGCGGAACATCCTCCAGGTACGGGGTGGGCCAATCGGGAAGGCGTGTACAGGCTCGGTCAGACCTAAAGGCGCGCAGAGCTGCGCCCAGGTCCGGCCATCTTGGCGCTCTTCTAGCACCGTCAATTGGGAAGGTCGCAGTTCCCTCAGTTCAAGGACTGTCCGGAACGCGGCGTTCGGCTCGACAATGAATTTCGTCCCACTTTGTTTGATCGCCGCAGACAGGGCCTCGGGCGTCAGCGGGGCATCGACCACGGGAAGCGTGAGCGTGACCGCCGTGGCCACGATCGACACGCTGCTGGCGA
>JAFKFE010000267.1 GCA_017308345.1 Alphaproteobacteria bacterium
CCGTGCCGACCGTGCTCACGGACGGTTTGTCTCCGGCCCCTCCTCCGTCCACGCGCCCGGCTCCATCTCGTTGAAGCAGCCAAGCTGCCGCTTGAACTCGTCGATCAGCCAGGACGCCGCCGGTTTCGGACTGCGGTCGGCCCGGTGCATGGCATAGAGCGGCGAGCGCACCTCGCGATAGGGCTCCAGGTCGAGTTCGACCAGCCGGCCGCTGGCGAGGTCGTCGGCGATCAGCCAGCGCGGCAGGCCGCCCCAGCCAAGGCCTTCGCGCATCAAGGCATGCTTGGTGCGCACATCCGTCAATCGCCAGGTCCGATAGGCAAACACGCCATAGTCGCGCCCGCGCGTCCGCTCCGACTGGTCGGAGACGACGAGCTGGATGTGCTCGCGCAGGTCCTCGACGGCAACCGGCTTCGGCAGTTTGGCCAAGGGGTGGTCGGGCGCCGCCGCGGGCACCATCGAGGTGAAGCCGATGCGCAGCAGTGTGACATCGGCATCGCCTTGCAGGCCACCGAAGCCAAGATCCGACTGGCCGTTGACGACCTGGTCGACGATCAGCCCGAGCGAGCCGATATGAAGCCGCAGCGTCACCGCCGGGAACTGGGCTTCGAAGGCCTTGAGCACGCGCACCAGCGCCGGTGAAGGCAGCGCCACGTCGACAGACACCGCCACTTCCGCTTCCAGCCCTTGCCGGTAGCCGTCGGCGCGCGAGCGGATGCGTTGCAGCACGCCGACCATGCGCCGCGCGTCCTCCAGCATCGCCTTGCCGACATCGGTCAGTTGCGGCTCGCGCACGCCTTCGCGTTCGAACAGTTTCAGGCCGAGCTGCGCTTCGAGATTGGCGATGCCGTAGCTCACCACCGACTGCGCCCGGTTGAGCTTGCGCCCCGCGGCCGAGAAGCTGCCCGCATCGGCCACCGCCACCAGGATTTGGAGCTGATCCAATGTCGGGTTCGGCTGCATGACTTACCATCTATTTTATTGATGGATTGTATGCATATTATACCAGTTATCCTGATAGTCCGGCAATCCCATATTGGCGAGGAAAGTTTCAATCCAACCCCAAGGGGACACCGCCATGTCTATTCTTCTCGTTACGTCCAGCCCGCGCGGCGATGCTTCGCACTCGACCCGCGTCGCCACCGATCTTGCCCGGAAGCTCATTGCCGCCGATCCGGCCAGCACGCTTGTCGTGCGCGATCTGGTCGCCAATCCGCTGCCGCATATCGACCCTGACTATGCCACCGGCATCTACACGCCGGCCGAAGCCCGCACTGCCCGCCAGGCCGAGGTCGTCGGCGTTTCCGATGCCGTGCTCGACGAGCTTTTCGCCGCCGACACCGTGATCCTGGCCACCGGCTTCATCAACTTCAACATCTCCTCGACGTTGAAGTCCTGGGTCGACCACGTCGCCCGCTCCGGCAAGACCTTTGCTTACGGCGAAGGCGGTCCGAAGGGCCTCGTCAAGGGCAAGAAGGTCTATATCGTGCTCGCTTCCGGCGGCATCTATTCGGAAGGCGCCGCGGTGCAGATGGACCATGCGGTCCCCTATCTGCGCAGCGTGCTCGGCTTCCTCGGCATGACCGACGTCGAAGTCATCCGCGTCGAAGGCGTCGGTATGGGCGCTGATGCCGTCACGGCCGCGCTTGCCAAGGCCACCGCCAAGGTCGACGCGATCGCCGCCGCCACCGCCGGTCACGCCGCCGTCGCGGCCTGATCGCAGACGCCGGAAATAAAAGCGGCAGGCGCCCGCCAGCGCCTGCCTCTTTTTGCGTTCGCCCTTCGGCCGCTACAGTGGCGGCAGCACCACGGCCGGATGGCGGTCCTCGCGCAGGATCAGCCCAAGGCTGTAATCCAGCGCCAGCTTCATGGCGCCGAGCGCGGTTCCGACATCTTCCAGCGTACTGACGGCGATCGGCGTCGGCCAGGCCAGGTCGCCGGCAACACGCTCGACCTCGGCCGTCATCAGCGCATTGCGCCCGACACCGCCGCCGAGCACGATCAACCCTGGATCGAGCATTCCGATGCACCCGGCCGCGAGTCGGCCGATGTCGGCCGCGTGGCGCGACACCGCCTCGGCGGCCGGACGCGACCCGGCCGACGCCAGCGCGAACAATTCCTTCGCCGAGTTCGGCGGGACGCCCGCCTCCGCCGGCCAGGTCTGCCGGCTGCGCTCGACCAGCGCCCGGGAGCCGAGATAGTGCTCGAGCCCTTCGCGGAAAGGCACTTCGCTGGCCGACCATGGAAAGGGCATGCGGCCGACTTCGCCGGCAGCGCCGCCTGCGCCGCGAAACAGCCGGCCTTCATTGATGAGGCCGAGGCCAACCCGTACGCCGACCTGCAGGAAGGCAAAGGTCTGGTGGCCCTGCGCCGCGCCGAAATGCATTTCGCCGATCGCCGCGCAGTTGACGTTGTTCTCCAGGATGATCGGCACGTCGATCTTGCGGCGAAGGGCGCGGAGCACCGCATCCGGGCCGTTGCCCTGGCCATTGCCGAGGCGGCTGTGCGAGACGATACGCGGCACCGCGACAGCCATGCTGCGCAGGATCCGGAAAGTCTTGCCGACCTTTGCCGGGATCGACTTGGCGACCGACAGGACGACCGCGCCGATCCCGTCGGTGGTCGCCCCTTCTGGAATACTCTCCTCCACCGTCGCCAAGGGCTGGGCATCCATCGAATAGGCGACTGCGCGCACCTGCGCGGCGCCGACGTCGATGCCGATCACATAGCCGGCGCCGGGACCGATACCATAGATGGTGGCGGTCCGACCGATGGCGCCGCGCTCCGTCCCGCGCGACGCGACGAGGCCGAGCGCGCTGAGCTCGGAAACGGCGGCCGACATGGTCGGCTTGGAGAGTTCCAGCATCGAGCCGAGCTTCGGCCGCGTCACCGGCCCTTGCGACGCCAGCAGGCGCAGCACGGCGCGGGCGCTTTCCGTCAGGCTGGGGATTTCGGATGGAGCCATCTGCGATGCTTGTTCCGCCTTCATCCTCTCGGCGCTCGGCCGGGCGCGGCGGATCGCATATCACGAATCAACCGCGACAATTGCCATTGTGATGCGTTTCGGCGGATTGCGCGAATGCGCCCTTCTGAGAAAACAAGCCTGGCGGCCGGGAGATACTAAAGCTCCGTCGGCGACCAGGGCTTCAGCTTGGTGTCGGTCTGCCGGTAGCGGAAGGTGATGTCGGTGAGGCCGGCCGCATCCTGCATGTCCGCGACGATCATCTGCAGCGCGATGATTTCCAGGATGCCGTCCGCCATCGCATTGCCCAGCGCCGGTATGACGATCACGGCGAGCTTTTCCGTGGCGGCGACATCGGTCCTTCGCGTGACCAGCGCCGAGGGGCAGCCGAAGCCGGCCATATCCTGAGCGATCTTGACCTCGCGGTCGTCGCCGAAGGCGATCAGGCCGGTGGCCGCGTCCTGCGATTCCATCGGGCCGTGCAGATAATTCAGCGTGTCCCAGCCGGAGGCGGGAACCCGGACCGCCTCGCGGATCAGCATCGCCGCCTCACCCGCATTGGCAAAGCCGATGCCGGCCCCCACGATATCGA
Source organism: Alphaproteobacteria bacterium (assembly GCA_017308345.1). GTDB lineage: Bacteria > Pseudomonadota > Alphaproteobacteria > Rhizobiales > Rhizobiaceae > Mesorhizobium. Next base: position 3,555 of record JAFKFE010000267.1, read on the forward strand.
TTGCGCCTCGACCTGCCAGCAGCCTTGCCGCCCGGCCGGCGCCCTCCCAGCCATCGGCCAGCAGCCGCTCGACCGCCGGAGGCAGTCGCGCCCAGTCGAACGAACCGCCGGCGATCCTGTCGACCAGCATGCCGAGCGCGAGCAAGGTGCCCGTATAACCGGTCGAACTTGCGCCATTGTCGGCGCCCGATTGCATCGCCATCACCGCGCCGGTGATGCCGGCCAGCGGATTGTCGGCGCCGCGGCAGATGGCAAGGCGCGGATAGGCTTTCGCCTCCAGCATCACATCGGCGATTTCCCGGCTCTGGCCGGAGGCCGACAAAGCGACAAAGGCGTCCGCCGCCGCATCCGTCCGGGCATAGAGCTCGGTCGGCACGAAGGCGGAACCCCGCCGGCCGGACTGGCGCAGATAGAACGCGCCGGCAAGCGCCGCCTGGTAGCTGGCGCCGATGCCGGCAAAGCCGATCGTGCCGCCGGCAAAACCCGACAAGTCCAGAGTTTCGAGCGCCCGCGCCACGGCCTGCCTGCCGACTTCCAGGCTTTCGGCTTGGCGTGACACCGCGGGCCGGTAACCGATACGCTTCATCTTCGATACTCCATCAACATCGGCGGTCACCACGCGCGGCCGCGGGACTGAGCCTCGCCCGCGACAAGGCGCGCGGCCAGCGCCACGGCGCCGATCACCGGCGGCTCGCGCAGCAGAACCACGCGGCTTGCCGGCGACACCGACGCCATGGCCTCGACGAAAGCCGTCATCAGCATCGGCTGCTCGGCAATGACGCCGCCGCCGGCAACGACCAGCGAGGCATTGGCGCCGCGTTCGATCAGCAGTTGGACGAGCGCGGCCAGTCCCTCGCCGCCTTCCTTGATGACGCGCGAAGCGAGCGGCGAACCGGCAGTTGCCGCATCGAAGACGGCGTTGGCATAGCGGCCCCAGGCCGCCGCGCCCCGCGTCTCGTTGAGCAATATGCCGAGCTTGGTCTGGTCGTCGGTTCCGATTTCGCGCATCAGCATGGCAATCAGCGGATCGCCCTCCTGTCCGCGGTCGAGAGCATGGCGGATCGCCTTGGCGGCCTCGCGCACCAGCGCGGCGGCGCTGCCTTCGTCGCCCAGGATCCAGCCCCAGCCGCCGGCGGCGAGCATCTTGCCCTCGGCCGTGCGGGCAACCGCGATCGAACCGGTTCCGGCGACGACGCCGATCCCGTCCAGATAGCCGGCGGCGGGCACCATCAGCTCGGCGTCGTTGACCACCCGCACGCTCGTCCGCAGGTTCGCCGACAGCAGCGCCTGGAACCGCCGGCATTGCTCGTCCGTGTCGCAGCCATGCGCGCCGACGGCCATTGCCGCCGGCGCCGACCCGCCGCACAGGTCCGTGACGATCGCCGCCAGTTTCGCCGCGTCGGTCTCCATCTGGCGGACCCGCCACTCGTCGGTCACGAGCGTCTCGTCGAACAGCACGCTGCTGCCTCGGCGCCCCATGATGCGCGTCTTGGTGCCGCCTATGTCCACGCCCGCCAACAGGTTCTTATCCACGAACATTCCTCTCGCCGGACGGGCCACCCAAGCCCACGCGTCGTTGCAACCGCATTAGTTAGGAAACTTTACAAACTATCTTTCCAGACGGCAAGAACTATGATTTGATTAATCCCGTCAAGGCGCATCAAGCGCGCAATGGGAGATCAGGAAGATGAGCAGGAGAAGGATCGGCCTAGCCCTCGCGGCCGCCTCTTTCGCATGGGGATTCGCATCAAGCGTGGCGCATGCCACCGACATCTCGTTCTGGACCTGGCGCCAGGAAGACAAGGCCGCCTACAATGAGCTCTTCGCCGACTTCACCAAGGCCAATCCGGACATCCACGTGAAATTCGAGTCCTTCCCGGACGAGAATTACCCGACCATCGTCTCGACCGCGCTGGCCGGCGGCAAGGGCGGCGACGTCATCCACACCCACGCCTATGGCTGGCTCGAGCAGTTCGTGAAGGCCGGCTATTTCGAGCCGCTGGACATGGCGACCGTGCCCTCGCTCGCCAACCAGCCGGCGGATGCGTTGGTGTCCGGCACCTACCGCGCCGACAAGAAAGTCTATTCCCTGCCCTTCGCCTCGCAGACGCTTGGCCTGTTCATCAACAAGGACGTCTTCGCCAAGGCCGGGCTGACGCCGCCGACCACCTGGGACGAGTTCATCACCGTCAGCAAGGCGCTGAAGGAAAAGGGCATCTATCCCCTGGCCAACGGCATGGGCACCAGCTGGTTCAACGAGATGTTCGTGGCCATCTTCACCAATCCATTCCTCGGCCAGGACTTCGTCGGCGACCTGACCAGCGGCAAGACCACCTTCAAGGACCCACGTTATGTCGCGGCACTCGGCAAGCTGCTGGAATTGCGCCCCTATATGCCCGACGGCTTCGAAGGCATCGACTATGACACCGCCGGCCAGCTGTTCCTGAGCGGCAAGGCGGCGATGCTCGCCGGCGGCAGTTTCGACATCGCCACCTACCGGTCGCAGAACCCGTCCATCAACATGGACTTCGTGGCCCCGCCGATGGCCAAGGCCGGCGACACGCCGCAGGCCACCAAGTTCTTCGACGGCGGCTACGCGGTCAATTCCAAGTCGGCCAACAAGGAAGCGGCGCTCAAGCTGGTCAACTGGATGGGCACCAAGGAGTTCGGCGACAAGTTCTCCGCGCTTCTCGGCAACATCTCGCCGATCAAGGGCGTGGTCATCAAGGACGAGCTTCTGTCGCATGTCGCCAAGTTGAACGAGACGGCGATGCCGCATATCAATGTCGTCTATTTCCGCTTCGAGAAGCGAACGGGATCGGAACTGCTGCAGGGCGATATCACCAAGATGATGTCCGGATCGATCACGCCGGACCAGCTTGCCGCCGACCTGACCGACGGCCTCGCCAAATGGTATAAGCCGTTCCAGGGCAAGTGAAATGACGGACGGCCCGCGCCACAGCGAAAGATCTTTTCCGTGGCGCCGGTCGCTCTGGATTGCCGCGCTGCTCACGCCGGCGCTGGTGGTCATGGTGCTGTTCGTGCTGTGGCCGCTCCTGTCGGCCTTCCGCCTCGCCTTCTATGAATTCAACGGTTTGCGGCCGTCCGGTTTCATCGGGCTTGAAAACTTCCGCCAGGTCCTGTTCGAAAAGCCCTACAGCGACTGGACCTACAACGCGCTGAAGCACAA
>JAFKFE010000354.1:0-6715 GCA_017308345.1 Alphaproteobacteria bacterium
AAGATGGCGAAGAAGGAGCGGACGAAGACGATCTGCCCGGCGGGCACGTCGCCGGCCGCCTTGATGCAGGTCTGCATGCCAACGAAGACCGTCACCGAGACGATCTTCAGCGTGATGCCGCGCAGCGTGTCGTGGCCGACGGCATGATCGACGGTCATCTTGCCTCGTGAGGGTGGTCGGAAACCGAAGCCGCGAAATAGCCCAAGAGCAATTCCAGGAAACAAGAGCAATTCCAGGAAAAGGGTGTAACGGTCAGGTCTGGCGAGTTCGCCGTGGCCCTCCGTCCCGAATTGCGAAACACTCCCTGTGGCGCAGTTTTGTCGAGTGGCCGTTTCGTGTAAAGAGCGCGCACCTCGAAACTCTTGGACCAGCCAAGCCCGCTATCGACAGGAAAAGCCAAGGAATGCGTACAGATACCGGCCATGTCTTCAAGCTCGAAGACTATCGCCCCAGCGACTATCTCATCCCCGCGACCAGCCTCGACTTCCGCCTGTCGCCGGACGCGACCCATGTCACCGCGCTGCTCACGATCGAGCGTCGCGAGGGCGTCGCCGCTTCGCCGCCGCTGGTGCTTGACGGCGACGGGCTGACGCTGCTTGGCGTGGCGATAGACGGGCAAGCGCTGCCGGCCAGCGATTACGAGGCGACGCCGGACCAGCTGACGATCCTGAAGCCGCCGGCGGCGCAGCGCTTCGAGCTTCGCCTGGAGACCGAGATCGCGCCCTCGCGCAACGAGGCGCTGATGGGCCTATATCGCTCCAACAACGTCTATTGCACGCAATGCGAGGCCGAGGGCTTTCGCCGCATCACCTATTTCCTCGACCGCCCCGACATCCTGTCTGTCTACACCGTGCGCGTCGAGGCCCCGCACAATGAGGCGCCGCTCCTGCTGTCGAACGGCAATCCCGTCGAACGCGGCGCGCTCGACGGCGGCCGGCATTACGCGGTCTGGCACGACCCCCTCCCCAAACCCTCCTACCTTTTCGCGCTGGTGGCGGGCGCGCTGGGCAAGGTTGCCGGCACCTTCACCACCATGTCCGGCCGTGAGGTCGAACTCGGCATCTATGTCGAGCCCGGCAAGGAGCGGCTTGCCGGCTATGCGATGGACGCGCTGAAGCGCTCGATGAAATGGGACGAGGAGGCTTTCGGCCGCGAATACGATCTCGACGTCTTCAACATCGTGGCCGTGTCCGACTTCAACATGGGCGCCATGGAGAACAAGGGTCTCAACGTCTTCAACGACAAATATGTGCTGGCCGACGAAGAGACCGCGACGGACGCCGATTTCGCCAATATCGAGGCAATCATCGGGCATGAGTATTTCCACAATTGGACCGGCAACAGAATCACTTGCCGCGACTGGTTCCAGCTCTGCCTGAAGGAAGGGCTGACCGTTTACCGCGACCACGAGTTCTCCGCCGACCAGCGCTCGCGGGCGGTGAAGCGCATCGCCGAGGTGCGCACTTTGCGCGCGCATCAGTTCCCGGAAGACCAGGGACCGCTTGCGCATCCGGTCAGGCCGCGCCGCTACCGCGAGATCAACAATTTCTATACCGCGACCGTCTACGAGAAGGGCTCGGAAGTGGTGCGCATGATCCGCACCATCCTTGGTGCCGAGCTCTTCCGCGCCGGCATGGACCTCTATTTCAAGCGGCATGACGGCCAGGCCGCGACGATCGAGGATTTCCTCAAAGTGTTCGAGGATGTCTCGGGCCGCGACCTGGCGCAATTCGCGCTCTGGTACCACCAGGCCGGCACGCCGAACCTGACTGTGAGCTCCACGCACAATGCGGCGGCCAAGGAGTTCACGCTGGAGATCGAGCAGTCGGTGCCGCCGACGCCGTCGGAAAGCCGCAAGCGGCTGATGCATATCCCTCTTGCGTTCGGACTTGTCGGCGCCGACGGCAAGCCTGTTGCTTGGGAGTCCGTCGATGGCGCGACGGTGGGTGACGGCGTCATCCATATCCGCAATCGCTGGCACACGGTGCGCTTCTTTGGCGTTTCGCAACGGCCTTCGGTGTCGCTCAACCGCGGCTTCTCGGCGCCGATCACGCTTTCGGTGCAGCAGAAACCGGAAGACCAGTTCTTCCTCGCGGCGCATGACAGCGACGCCTTCTCGCGCTGGCAGGCCTTCAATACGCTTTTGACCGACGCCCTGATCGCCGCCTTCCGCCAGATCCTCGGCGGCAGGGAGCCGGTCTTCGCGGCACGGCTCGCCGAGCTGGCCGGCAGGATCGCCGGCGACGAGGCGTTGGAGCCGGCCTACCGCGCGCTGGCGCTGACGCTGCCCGGCGAAGCCGACATTGCCCGCGACATCGGCAAAGGCATCGACCCCGACGCCATCTTTGCCGCGCGCGAAGCGCTGGCGCGGGCAGTCGCCGAGGCAAACCGCGGTGCATTCGAGGCGCTCTATGAAAGCCTCGCTGACAACGGCCCGTTCACACCGGACGCGGCGAGCGCGGGACGCAGGGCGCTCCGCAACATCCTGCTCGACTATCTTTCGCTGCTGCCGGGCGGCGCGGGCCTCGCGGCGCGGCACTTCACCGCCGCCACCAACATGACCGACCGCGCCGCGGCGCTCGCCGTGCTGGCGCATCGCCATTCCGGCACAGCCGAGGCGGAAGAGGTGCTGGCCGCCTTCGAGGCCCGCTATCGCGGCGACGCGCTGGTGCTCGACAAATGGTTCCAGATCCAGGCCGGCGTGCCTGGCGCCAGGACCGTCGAGAAAGTGAGCGAGCTCATGCGGCATCCGGCCTTTTCGATCGCCAACCCGAACCGGGTGCGTTCGCTGATCGGCACCTTCTCCAGCGCCAACCAGACCGGCTTCCACCGCCTCGACGGTGAAGGCTACCGCTTCTTCGCCCAGACGGTGCTGGAAGTGGAGAAGCGCAACCCGCAGGTGGCGGCGCGGCTGGCCACCGCGCTGAGGTCCTGGCGCGCCCTGGAGCCCAGACGGCAGGCCAAGGCCAAGCAGGCGCTGCTCGACATGGCCAAGGTCGAGAACCTGTCGGCGGATCTACGGGACATCGTGGAGCGCACGCTGGCTTAGTGGAGAGAAGGGAAAGCGCAAATTTCAATCAACTTTTAATCTTTTTCGCCCGCGCCTCTGGACAAGGCGAATCACCTTTGATTCTTTAATGGCGATTCGGGCGTGCGGCGTATCCGGATCATCCAGTATACGGCAGATCGGGGAGTGCCATTTATGGCCAAGGCGGACGCGTGGGGCGCGCCCGGAGGGAAGGCTTTTGCGCGGCGCAAGGCAAGGAGCGATGGACTTGCCGGCAATACGCGCCTAATCGCCGAACCCACCTATCAGCGGCTGCTGGCCGCAGAGCCCTTTCTGCGCCGTTCGATCCCGGCTTTGATCGTCGTTTTCCTCATCATCATCGCGGCGCTGCGCTTCCTATCGCTGATGAACGAGCATGACGAGATCGAGCGCGACGCAAAGGCAGTGCTGGCTTTAGCCGCCGGCCAGATGGCGCAGGCGATCACCGCGGACCCCGGCGCGGCCGGCGCGAATGCCGTAAGCCTGCTCGAAAAAACCAGCCGGCAGGGCGCCATGAGCCGCGCCCATGTGCTCGCCATCACCGACGCCAACTTCAGGGTCATCGCCGTCTCGCCGCTGTCGACGGGCTGGCAGGGCCGCACGCTCGACAGCCTCGTGCTGGGCGGCCAGCCGCTGTTCATGTTCGGCGACAGCGCCGGCGTGATGGATGTCAGCATTGGCGGACAGGACTGGTTCGCCGCCGTCAGCCTCACCGGCGACCGCAGACACGCCGCGGCCGTGCTGGTGTCGCAGGAAGCGGTGTTCGACAACTGGCGCAAGTCGATGTCGCTCAACGTCACGCTGTTCGTCCTGACGGCGGGTGTGCTGATCGTCATCCTCTACGCCTATTTCGGCCAGGCGGCGCGCGCCCAGGCCGCGGACCGCATCTACCTCCAGGCGCATCAGCGCATCGACATGGCGCTGGTGCGCGGCCGCTGCGGCCTGTGGGACTGGGACATGGTGCGCGGCAAGATGTACTGGTCGCGCTCGATGTACGACATGCTGGGCTACGAGCCCTGCGACGCGATGCTTTCCTTCGGCGAGGTCGACGAGATCATCCACCCGGAGGACGGCGACCTGTTCGAGCTCGCCAACCGCATCGTCGAACGCGAGATCGACCATATCGACCAGGTCTTCCGCATGCGCCATGCCGACGGACAATGGGTGTGGATGCGTGCCCGCGCGCAGGTGATCGATCCGGAAGCACCGGAGATCCAGCTGATCGGCATCGCCGTCGACGTCACCGAGCAGCGGCATCTGGCGCTGCGCTCGGAAGCAGCCGACATGCGACTGAGGACCGCGATCGAGAACATCAACGAGTCCTTCGTGCTGTGGGATGCCTCCGAGCGGCTGATCATGTGCAATTCGAAGTTCCAGAAGGACAACGGACTCTCGGACCGCGACGTCGTGCCGGGCGTCGCCCGTGACGCGCTGGAGGAGCGGATGCTGGCCTTCGCCTCGGAGCGCAGGCTCGCCAACGCCAACGGACCGCATGGCGGCGTCACCCTGGAGCGCCAGCTTGCCGACGGCCGCTGGCTGCAGGTCAACGAGCTCAGGACACGCGACGGCGGCACCGTTTCGGTCGGTTCCGACATCACCCAGATCAAGCTGCACCAGGAGAAGCTGGTCGACAGCGAGCGCCGGCTGATGGCGACGATCCACGATCTCAGCCTCGCCCGGCGCGCCGAGGAAGAACGCGCCAGCGAACTGGTCGAGCTCAACCGCAAATACATGAAGGAAACCGAGCGCGCGGAAGCGGCCAATCGCGCCAAGTCGGAGTTCCTCGCCAACATGTCGCACGAGCTGCGCACGCCGCTCAACGCCATTATCGGCTTCTCCGAACTGATGCAGCAGGGCTTGTTCGGGCCGCTCGGTTCCGAGCGCTACGAGGAATACGCGACCGACATCAACGGCAGCGGCAAATATTTGCTCGGCGTCATCAACGACATCCTCGACATGTCGAAGATCGAGGCCGGCCAGTTCTCGCTCGACCGCGAGGAGATCGACCTGTGCCCGCTGATCAAGGAGACGGTGCGGGTGATCTCGCTGCAGGCGGCGGAAAAGTCGATCAATGTCGAGACGCGCATCGCCGACTCGATGCGGCTCTACGCCGACCGCCGCGCAATCAAGCAGATTGCCATCAACCTGCTGTCCAACGCGGTGAAGTTCACCGGACAGGGTGGGAAGATCACGGTCCGGGCGCGCAACACGTCGGGCGCCCTGCTGCTCACCATCGAGGACAATGGCTGCGGCATCCCCAAGCAGGCGCTGGGCAAGCTCGGACGGCCCTTCGAGCAGGTGCAGAACCAGTTCTCCAAGAACCACACCGGCTCGGGCCTCGGTCTCGCCATCTCGCGCTCGCTGGCCGAGTTGCAGGGCGGCGCGCTGAAAATCCGCTCGACCGAGGGCGTCGGCACCATCGTGTCGGTACGCATTCCGCTCAAGAAAGCGCCGCCAACGGTGAAGGCCGCGGCCTGACTCACCGGCATTCGTTGCTGCCAGAGCCGAGCTTGAAAAAGTTATCTATTTTATCTACTTTGGATAAGAGGTGACTTTTCCATGCGCGTGACATCGACGGAATTCCAGCAGAATGTCGGCCGCTTCCAGGATGCCGCGCAGCGGGCACCGGTCGCGATAACGAAGAACGGCCGGACCCACACGGTACTGCTTTCTGCGACGATGTTCGAAGTGTTGGTCAAGGGACGGGTCGCCCGCCCCGTCGAGGAACTCGACGACGAGACGCTGAAAGCCATTGCCGAGAGCGCGGTCCCTTCCCAGCATGACGAGCTGGACCAGATGCTCAAAGACTGGACGCCGTGAGCCTGCCCAAGCCTGTTCCGGGTCTGGTGATTTCCTATTCCTACCTATGGTCGGACGAACATACGAGAGGTGTCGAAGAGGGTCGCAAGGACCGCCCATGTGCGATCGTCGCCGCACGTCGGATTGTGGAGGGGCGCGAAGTCGTGACGGTGGTTCCGATCACGCATTCGCTCCCGACAGATCCCGCCGACACCATCGAAATGCCTGCGCCTCTCAAGGCTCACCTTGGGCTCGATGACATGCCGTCATGGATCGTGGTGAGCGAAACCAACGATTTCCTTTGGCCGGGCCCCGACCTCCGACCAATTCCGGGAAACAGCCCGTCCCGCTTCCACTACGGCATGCTGCCGCCACGCTTCTACGCTCATCTGCGCGATCGGCTTCTGCAGGCGCATGCGCGCCGCAAACTCCGCCGCGTGCAGCGCACCGATTAGAGCGTTTCACCGTTTCACGGAAACGGCGAACCGCTCTATCCTTTTGTTTTTACGCAATTCCGGACGGAAAACCGCTCACACTTTTCCTGGAATTGCTCTAGTCGCGCGATCTCAGGCCCCTCCCGCGCTCCGCAGAAGAAGGTCAAAATCCTTCCTGACCTTCCGCGACGTCTCCTTGAGATGCGCTTCCAGCACAGCGAAATCCGGCAGGTCGGTGACCGCCAGAAGCAGGTCCGAGAGCCCCGGCGTGACATCGTCGCGCTGGAACTCGCCGATGAGGCAAAGCCTGATCATCTGGGTCAGCGCCAGATAGAGCCGATAGGCTTCGCCAAGCTCTTCGCGGATATCGCCGCCCGCGAAACCCGGGGTCAGCCGCGCCAGAATGTCGGCGGTCGCCGTCGCCCGGCGGCCGGGC
>JAFKFE010000354.1:6762-9454 GCA_017308345.1 Alphaproteobacteria bacterium
AGGTCGCGCGGCGGCTTCTCGTTCCCGAACAGCGCGCGCATGTCCGAGGCCTCGGCTTTGACCTTGGCGGCGTCGCGCGGCTGCGCCAGAACCGCCGCCACTTCCGTCTCGAGTTCGGCGCAAAGCTCGGCATCGCCGCCGATGGCGCGGGCCCGCGCCAGCGCCATATGCTCCCAGGTCCAGGCGTCCTGGCGCTGATATTTCTTGAAGGCGTCGATATGGGTGGCGACCGGCCCTTTGTTGCCGGAAGGACGCAAGCGCAGGTCCAATTCATAGAGCACGCCTTCGGCCGTCGGCGCCGAGACGGCCGCGATCAGACGCTGCGTCATGCGAGTGTAGTAATGCGAAGGCGCCAGCGGCTTTTCGCCGTCGGAGTCCTCGGCATCCGCGTCATGGTCGTAGAGCAGGATGAGATCGACATCCGAACCGGCGGTGAGTTCGCGGCTGCCGAGCTTACCCATGCCGAGCAAGGCCACCCTGCCGCCGGCGATCCTGCCATGGCGTAGCGCGAATTCGGCGATCACCGCCTGAAGCGCCGCCTCTATGGTGAGATCGGCGAGATCGGAGAAGGCGCGCCCCGCCCGCGCCGGATCGATCGAGCCGGCCAGCAGACGCACGCCGATCAGGAATTTCTGCTCTGAGGCGAAAATGCGCAGGCGGTCGAGCACGTCCTCGTAAGCGCGGTCGCCCTCGATGAAGGCGGCAAGCCGCACCGAAAGATAGGCGCGGTCCGGCAGCTCGGTCAGCAGCGCCGGGTCGAGCAGGCCGTCGAAGACGTGCGGGCGTCTGGTGATGATGGCGGCCAGCCTCGGCGCCGCGCCCATGATGGTCGCCATCAGCTTGAGCAGCGCCGGGTTCGACTGCAACAGCGAGAAAAGCTGGATGCCCGCCGGCAGGCCGGCAAGGAACTCGTCGAAGCGCATCAGAGCCTCGTCGGCTCGTCGCGTCTGCCCGAAGGCTTTGAGCAGCGCCGGCGTCAGCTCGGTCAACCGCTCGCGGGCCTCCGCCGACTGGGTGACGCGGTAGCGGCCGAAATGCCAGCCGCGGATGACGCGGCAGATGTCGCTCGGCCGCTGGAAGCCAAGCCGATGCAAGGTCTGCAGCGTGTCGGGATCGTCCACATCGCCGGTGAAGACCAGGTTGCCGACACCGGACGAAAGCTCGGGAGCGGTTTCGAACAGCGCCGCATAGTGGCGCTCGACCTGCTGCAGCGAGGCGCGGAAGGCCTGCGTGAATTCCGCCTCGCCGGCAAAGCCAAGCATCAGGGCGATGCGTTCAAGTTCCGCGTCTTCTTCCGGCAAGGTATGCGTCTGCTCGTCGGCCACCATCTGGATGGCGTGCTCGACGCGGCGCAGGAACCAGTATTGGCGCGTGAGCGCATCGCGCGCATCGGCGGTGATCCAGCCGCGCGCGGCGAGCGCCGCGAGCATCGGCACCGTCTCGCGGCCACGCAGCTCCGGGAAGCGGCCGCCGGCGATGAGTTGCTGGGTCTGGACGAAGAACTCGATCTCGCGGATGCCGCCGCGGCCGAGCTTGACGTTGTGGCCCTTCACGGCGATCTCGCCATGGCCCTTGTGGGCATGGATCTGGCGCTTGATCGAATGGACGTCCGCGATCGCCGCATAGTCCATATATTTGCGCCAGACATAGGGCTGCAGTTCCTTGAGAAAGGCCGCGCCCGCGGCGAGGTCGCCGGCCACCGGCCGCGCCTTGATCATGGCGGCGCGCTCCCAGTTCTGGCCGCGCGCCTCGTAATAGCGAAGCGCTGCCTCGACCGGGATCGCCAGTGGCGTGGAGCCGGGATCGGGGCGCAGCCTCAGATCGGTGCGGAAGACATAGCCGTGCTCGGTGCGGTCCTGCAGGATGCGCACGAGGCGACGGGTGAGCCTGGAGAACAGTTCGGTCGCGTCGAGCGGATCGACGACGGCCGGCGCCTCCGGGTCGAAGAAGACGACGAGATCGATGTCGGAGGAAAAATTCAGCTCATGCGCGCCGAGCTTGCCCATGCCGAGCAGGATCCAGCCCGAACCCTTGGCCGGTTCCGCCGGATTCGGCAGCTTGAGCTTGCCTTGCCGATGCGCGTCGAGCAGCAGGAAATCGACGGCGGCGTTCGTACAGGCGTCCGCGAGATCGCTGAGGCGGCGCACCGTCGCAGAAGTCTCCGCCTCGCCTGAGAGATCGGCCAGCGCGATCAGGAAATGCGCTTCGGTCTTCCATTGCCGCAACGCCATCATCAGGCCCGGCTCAGAGGCGTCGTCAGCCTTTGCCGCGCCGCCGATCGCCGCGCTGATGGCGCCGAGCCGCGCCTCGACCGTCTCGTCGAACAGCGTGTCGAGAATCGCCGGCCGCCGGCGCGCCACATCGCGCAGAAAGGGCGAGAGGTCGAAGACGGCCGTCAGCAGGTCCTGCAGCGGCCCCTTGACCGCCAGGAACGCAGCGAGGCGGGAAAGCTCCTCCTCCCCGGCGGCATCGGCGATTTCCGACAATTCGCGCCGGGCATGTTTCGCGTCCAGGGGGCGGAGCGCCAGCGTCGGGCTAAGCCGCCATTCGGATTCGGTCTTCTTCTTCGCCATTTATCCGCGCCATTAAAGCATGTCTCCCGAAAGTGGGCCCGGTTTCGGGACAAAGACATGCTTAAATCAAAAACTTAAAGCAGGTCGCGTGAATCATTTTTCACGCGACCTGCTTTAAT
>JAFKFE010000355.1 GCA_017308345.1 Alphaproteobacteria bacterium
CGTCGATCTCTTCTTGCGTCGCGGGTGGATTCGCCTGCTGCAACGCGGTCATCTGGTTGTTGAGGTCGGTCAGCGCCGCGGTGAGCGAGGCATCGTCGGTGCCGACAGCGGCTGCGGTGGCCGCCGCCTGGGCCGCATCGGCAGCCGCGGTGTCGGTGGCGAGCGTCGCGGTCGCGGTGTCGATCTGAGCCTGCAAAGCGTCGATCTCTTCTTGCGTCGCGGGTGGATTCGCCTGCTGCAACGCGGTCATCTGGTTGTTGAGGTCGGTCAGCGCCGCCGTGTCGACGGCCACTTGGGCGGCCGCCGCGTCAGCCGCCGCCTGCGCGACCTTGGCCTTGGCCGACTGCGTCACGAAGGCCTGGACGGCGGCGAACTTCTTGCTCTTGGAGTGCATGTAGGCGTTGATGTTGCGCTGCAACGAGTTCAGCCGGCCGAGCTTTGAGTGAATGTTCGGTTCGTTCGGCGTGGCGGCGGTCGTCGTGGTGTCGGTCGAACTGTCGTCCGACGCGCTGTCGGTGCTCTTGTTGTGGCCTGGGGCCGAGGCCGAATTGCCATGCGAGGCGCCGCTGTTGCCGTTGCCGTTGCCGTTGCCGCCGCTGTTTCCGTGGCCGTTGCCGCCGCCGTTACCGTGGCCGCCGCCATTGCCGTTGCCGGCAAGCGCCGGGGCCGCCGCGAGCGCCAGGACGGCAAGCGAAGCCAGAAGTGTCTTTCGTAATGTCATCGTGATTCTCCGCAAATGAATCGTCACCGTGGCCCAACCGCTAGGCAGCCTCTTATGAGAATTTCCTAATGGCGTCGGATAAACTTTAGGCAATTGCGGTCGCGAAATGAGAGCAGGCCCGCCGGTGCCCGGCTTCTTGCAGGAAAATGTGAATTAACCCATTGAAATTAAAACAAAATACAAAGGGCTGAGCGCCCCTGGGCCGTTTGCAACAATGAAGGCCCCTGTCCCGCCGGACCATGGTCCCAAGGGCGCTCCTGCTTCCGTGGGAGCCCGTTCCAACCGGAGCTTCCGCGCGCGCCGACCGGCGATGAGCCCCTGGAGCCGTGTGCCGTCCGAAAACCGGTTCCCACTTTTTGCATGCGCCGACTTCCGGTTCGGGATCATGCCCTAGCCGCCGACCAGCGGCACGGTCACGGAGGTCGTGTAATTGATCGGATAATCGCTGAAATAGGGGAAGCTGATGACGAAGGCGTAGCTCGCGTTGACATGGGCCATGCGGAAGCCGCCGCTCGCCGGATCGGTGGTGATGGTGACGTTCACATCCTGCAGGCCAAGCGCCCGCAGCTTCTGCGTGGCGACGGCCTGGATGTCGGCCTGCGTCAGGGTGTTGTTGAGCTGCAGCGAGCGCGCGGAGGCTTCCAGCGCATAGCGCACGCTGGACGCGTTGTTCATCGACCAGCCAAAGGCGAAGATGCCGAACAGCAGCATGACGAGGAAGGGCGCGACCAGCGCGAACTCGAGACCGGCGCCGCCCGAGGCATTGCCGGCGAATGCCCGAAGGCCTCGCTTGCCGGGAATAGCGCTAGCGGACACGGACCACCTGCAGATGGCCGATCAAGGTGTCGCGCGGAAAGACGCCGAAGGTGAAAGGCGGCTTCCAGGTGCCCGACGCCCGGATCTGGATGAAGACCGTGGGCACTTTCGGCCCGCTGCAGATCGTGGTCGACGTGACCACGGTGGTTCCGCATTTGTAAATGCGGCTCACCGCGACCGCCGCATCGCCGGGCTTCTGTTCCCAACTGGCGAGCGCGGCCGCCTGGGTGGCGCTGTCGTCGGTTCCGCCCGCCATGACCAGATTGGCGGCCGTCTTCACCCCGGACCGCATCGCAAGAGAGCTGGTGACATAGGACCAGCCGTCCGCGACGCCGAGAAGGGCGGCGCACAGCACCGGCATCACCAGCGCGAGCTCCACCGCGGCTATGCCGCCGCGATCCCTGCCGAAAAGACGAATTGCCGGTAATGCCATGGTCCCCTACTCGGCGATCGCTACGGACTGGGCGGCCGGAATGTCTTTCATCCCGAGGCTTGAGCAGTCCTGGCTGATTGTCGAATTGCCCGACCACTGGATGGTGTCGGCGACCACCTGCGTGCAACCGTTCGTGCCAGAGAAATTGCCGAGATAGTTGACCTGCTGCCTCGGGAAATAGATAGCGCCGGTCAACAGCGAGGTCGCGGTGCCGTTGAAGGTGCTCTGCGCCGCTGTCCCGGTCCGGTCGCCGTAGAACAGCACGCCGGAATAGATGCCCGAGCCCGGCGCGCTCAACGTCACCGTCGCGTTGCCGTTCATGCTGACGGTGTTGCTGCCGGACATGAAGATGGTCACGCCCGAGCCGCTGACGTTCGCGGTCGCGTTGATCTTGAAGCTGCCCTGGACGACATAGACGCCGGGAGAAAGCGTGACGTCGCCGCTGAGACTCATGCCACTGCAATAGGTGCCGGGCTGGAGCGTCTGCTTCGACTTGCCGTTGTTGATGTTCTGGCACGGGCTGGTGGCCGAGGGCGTCGGCAGGCTGGCGAAGGGATCCGCGGCCGGCAGCGACTGGGTGATCGGGGCCTTGCAGACCGTCGGGTCCAATGTCACGGAATTGTTCAGCACCATGCCGCCGACCGAAATCAGGCAGTCGGCGGCAAGCCCTGCCGAACCCTGCACCTTGATGGCGTCAGCGGCGAGCGAATCCGACATGACCGAGCAGCCGGTGAGCTTGACGCTGGAGCTGCCGGAAAACAGCGTGGCCTGCGATGCCGAGGGGTTGAGCGACAGCATGCACGCCTTCGAGGCATCGTTGATCACCGCCACCGCCCTCGCCCGTTCGGGCACCTTCGTCTGGGTGAAGATGGAGGTGAACAACCGGTCGAGGTTCTGGTTGAGGATCACCTCCACCGCCTTCTTGGCCGTATTCGGCCCCGAGGTGGGCGGGGTGTTGACGACGATGGTGCCGCCGCCCAGCCCGTTCGAGCTGGCCGATGACGTGGCGGCGGCGGCGATGGTGGCGGTGTCCGATCCCGCGATCTTCTCCAGCGCGCCTGCATAGGCGGCCGCGTCGGCGATCGCCTGCAGCTTCAGGCTCGAATAGTACCAATAGGAGGTCTCGACGCCGAGCCCGGCGCCGCCGACGACGACCGGCAGGGTGAGCGCGAAGATGGTGGCGACGTTGCCGCCCCTGCCCTCGCGAAAGCGCCGGAGGACGCGTCGGAAAAAAAGATGTCTGAAGAAACGACCCGAAGAGGCCATGGCCGAGCGCGCCCAAGCTATCCCAGCCGTCACGTCACCATCGCCTTATGAACGAATGCCTAATTATTTCGCTCGATTTGCGCCGGTAGGACCGTAGCGGGCCGCCACCCCAGCCTTGCGCCGCGAGCACTGGGACTTAAGGCTTACAATTCTTCAGACTTAAGGCATAAGTATCGGAAAATGCTAATATTTTAGCACTTTCTGCATTTTATCTTTTTTGCAAATCGCTCGTTGAGATGAGCGCGCCTATCACTTTCGCATGCACTGCGAGGGCGGATCCATGTTCGGACGGTTCTGGGCTTCAAGGCGCGGCAATTTCGCGGTCGCGACGGCGGTCGCCATGGTGCCGCTGATGCTTGGCCTTGCGGCTTCGGTCGACCTGACGGGCACCAGCGACGATGCCGCGCAGTTGCAGAACTCGCTGGACGCGGCCGGCCTTGCGATCGGCACGAAATACCAGCCGACCATGTCGGCGAGCGATGTGCAGCAACTCGGCCAGACTTTCTTCGCGGCCAATATGAGCGCCGCCGACGCGCAGGAGCTGTCGGGCAGCCTCGCCGCCTTCCAGGCCGCCGCCAGCGGCGATCCGGGCGCCTACTTCATTTCGACGTCGTCGAGCATCAGCCGGCCGGCCCTGGTCAGCGGGATGCCGGCCTGGCAGGCGACGCGCACCGCCTCGATCAAGGTCAGGCCCGGGGCGCAGGCCTGCGTGCTGGCGCTCGACCAGCACGCCGACAACGCCGTCAACCTGCAGGGCTCGACCAATGTGGCGATGAGCGGCTGCGTGATCGCGGCCAATTCGGACGCCGCCGACTCCGTCAACCGGGGAGGCTCGGCGGTCGTCAGCGCAGCTTGCGTCTCCACGGTCGGCGGCACGCAAGGCTTGACGCCGCCCAACGCCACCCTTTCCTGCGGCACGCCGCTCGAGAACCAGTATGCCTCGTTCGACCCGCTGGCCGACGTCGTTCCGCCCGCCTACACGCTTTGCCTGCCGGTGCCCAACGGCAAAACCGTGACGCTCTCGCCGGGCACCTATTGCGACAAGACCCTGTCGGGAAAGATCACCCTCAATCCGGGCACCTACATCATGCGCAACGTCGTCATAAAGCCGGGCGGCAACGGCAGCCTCAGCGGCCAGGGCGTGACGATCTTCCTGATGGAGAACTCGCAGCTCATCATCAACGCCAACGAGCAGGTGAACCTCTCGCCGCCGACCAGCGGCCCTTACGCCGGCATCACCATCTACCAGGCCCACGGCAACACACAGGCACTGACGCTGAACGGCGGATCCGGCTCGGTGGTGAGCGGGTTCATCTACGCCCCGGACGCCGCCATCACCTATGCCGGAAATTCGGACATGACCGCCCAGGGCAGCTGCCTGCGGCTGGTCGGCGACACCGTCACGATGACGGGAAGTTCGGCGGTGAAGTCGGACTGCACGGCCGAACTCGGGAACCGCGAGATGTATGCGGGCCGGATGATCACCCTGGCGAAATGAGTGCCGATCCCTTCCGGGGGATCACGATCCGCCTACATGTCGGCGCCGGGCTGCTCGTCGAAGAGCACCGCGCAGCCGCGCCCGAGCGCCACTTGCGTCAAGGCCTTGGTCGCGTCCTCATCCGACGAGACGAAATCGCCCGTCAGCACGCGCAGTTCCTCGACAGCCCTGGACATAGGCACGAGGCGGCCGGCGGAACGGTCGCTCGCGCATGCGTCGATCACGCACAGAAGATCGATGAGTTCGAAATTATCCATGGCGGCCTCCGCCATCGCATCCCTTCGCTCAATTAACGACGTGAGGCGCGGACTGGTTCCTACGTCTAGCTTGACCATGCGTGTTCGCCATATCGCGGAAATGGCGGACACGCTTGGGCCGGCCGCCGGTGAAGGGACTTTGTCCGGCGGCTTGCCAGCCAAATGCACTGAGGGCGATGTCGTTGCGTCGAAATCAGCCTCTCGGGCCTCTGCGTTGGAGCGGTGAGACTTCAGTCCGAACATGGCCCTGGACCGTCGCCCGGGGCCGGAACAATCGCCCTCCGCGGCCGTTGCCCCGCCATCGAAATCGGCGAAAGGAGAGGAAGTCATGGCCGACGGACCTACAGTTGTGAACACGGGTGGCGGAGGCGGCGGCGGAACCGCGGTCGCTGTCGTGCTTGCCATCGTCGTGATCGTTGGGTTGCTGTTTATGACCGGCATCATCAACATCAGCGGCGGAGGCGGATCGAAGGACGTGAACATCAAGGTTGACGCCCCCAAGATCGAGGCACCGGCAGCGCCGGCCAATACGCCGGCGCCTGCCCCGGCTAGCGGCGGCTGATCGTCGCGAAATGCAACCGCTCGCCCGGCAGGGCGAGGGTTGGCGCTACTCCGGCCCGCGTGTTCTGTTGAACCGCGGGCCTTTCTTATACCGGCACCACCTTTCAGATGGCGTCGAGCACGCCCGGCCATTACCCAAGCAACTCCTGGCCGCGCCAGCGCGACCGACAGAAAAGCAGCATGCAATCAGCCGTGCATCGACTCCCGATAACATGCGCCAAGAATTTGCGCGGGTTGGCGCCCATTATATTAGCATTTGCTCATAATATGGCGTATGAAGATGGCGCGGTCGCCGACGATCGCAGCGTCGGGCGCCGCTTCACGCATGGGAGGGAACCATGGCCGAAGCTGCTATAAAGGTGACGAAATTCGAATCCAAATCGCACGATAATCCCGACGAGGTCCGCGCGCCCGCCAAGACGCGTGTCGAAATCGTCCGGCTGCCGGGTTACACGCTTGGGCGGATGAGCATGCAGCCGGGCTGGAAGTGGTCCGAATGCGTGAAGCCGGTGGTCAAGACCGACAGCTGCCAGGTCTCGCATGTCGGCTATGTCGTGTCCGGCTCGATCACGGTGCGCATGACCGACGGCACGCAGAGGACCTTCGCGGCCGGCAGTTCCTACACCATCCCGCCCGGCCATGACGCCTGGGTGGAAGGCAACCAGCCCTTCCAGTGCATCGAGGTGCTGAGCGCCGAGCAATACGCCAAGCCGGCATAGCGCGGACGGTCGCCCTCGTTTTGGAAAGCGAAGAACGGCGCCATCGGCGGCGCTCTCTCTTGCCGCGGCTCGCACGATCTCCCCCGAGGGTGATCGTGCAAGCTGCGCTGCCTTCCTGACTGTGGCTTCAGGTTGTGGAAACTTGCACGATCGAGCGTGGCGACTTGACAGAGAGCCTCTTTTGTTCTCTTTATGTTCTATAAATTCCCCTTGCAACAGACGCAGCTAATGCTGCAACGCCACACAAATGGCCATGGGAGCGCGCGATGGCCGCCACGAAGACCGCTGCGCCCGCCACCATCCTGCATGCCGATCTCGATGCCTTCTACGCCTCGGTCGAGCAATTGCTCGACCCGTCGCTGCGCGGCAAGCCGATCGCCGTCGGCGGCGGCGTGGTGCTGGCCGCG